>JANXYF010000229.1 GCA_025350175.1 Nitrosopumilales archaeon
TCTAATCGGAGTAGCTACAAAACTTCTTTCCTTAATTTTTTATTTTAAAATAAGAACTTGGTCATTATCATGTTGCTTGACACAATTTGGACATGAAATCAAAAGATTCGAGTCATGTAAGACTTGGACATTCATAGGTCTGTACATGAGATCTAAAAAATAAAAAAGAGGATTAAGATGTATGCTCGCAAATTGCGTAAACATCAATCTCTTCAGAGCCACTGCCAGTATTCAATCCAGCTGCATCCCAACCGTGTTGAGGATTATACAGTACAGTAGTTGTATATGGTGTATTCAGACCCACTTTGATGTCTGAGTCTGTTCCTCCGGCAGGAAGATTGTAACCGTCGAAGAGTTTGAAAAATTAATTTCAGAAGGCTGGCAGTATGTCGCAACACTACCAAATGACAAAATTTTGGTCAAAAATGAGCAGGGCTCGGTCTAACAGATAAAGCGGGCCCGGGGGGATCACGCACAATATTGTCCGGTTCAGATTTCCTTACATTATATTAGAACACTGTATTATAAAAAAGTTTTTGAAACCAGTGATTTAATTTTTCTCATCATTAAATTTATTTTAATTTTTTCATATGATATATGTGGCAGATATTCTAGAGTTTATTTTCTTCGTGACCGGGCAAAATAGTATCATGTTGATGATGCAATCTTTGTTTCTTTTTTGTTGCAAAAGCGTATCCAAATGAGACTGCCATTATTGCTACTGCTAATACAGGTCCAGCCCATTCTGGAAGCACATTCGTATTTGTTATTGTGGAATACGATTCAAACGAAGCTACCATTAATGCAATTCCACTCAGGGAATATGTCATGTATCTGAAACCCTTAGTATCAAATATTCTAGAAAATACTGAACGAAGAATAATGCTATCTAGTGTATCAACAGGGATCATTCCAAGAGCAAAGAATCCTGACAAAATCAATGCTGTTTGGATTCCTGTCGTGGCTGATACCACTGCAGATAAAGTGATTGCAGAAATTTGTGTAGCTGTATCAAAACCTAAACCAAAGACCAATCCTGTAACAAAAGAAGAGCCAACAGGTCCAAACATTCCAGTTCTACTCAGAACCTTACTTGCAAGTATTGCAGAACCACTTTTTCCCCATTTTTTCATTGCATAGATATTGATACCACCAATTACGCCTAGTGCTATTGCTCCTACAATGCCTCCCCAAAATTGTAGATTATTTGTTGAGATAAGACTTCCAACTACATAGATAATGAAAATCATCTCTGCCAAGACAGAAATCATATGACCAGAGCTAAATCCCGCCCCTACCAACCTAGATTTTTTCGTGGCATTATGTAGTCTGACTAGATTATCAATTGCAGTAACATGATCAACATCAAGACCATGACGTATGCCAAAGATGATCATTATGGGTATGGATATCAAAATAAAAGACCAAGCGTCAGCCACCTAGAAAACCTCCTCATTATACCGTATTACAAAATTATCAAAAAGTAATACTGAGCAAATCATGGATTTAGTAAAGAATATTTCTATAAAAATATGATGTAAAAAATCGTAAACTACAAAACTACTTCTAAAAATCTATACGTAAAGTACATAAATGAATTTTTCTACAAAAGATATTCTAAACCAGAGTTACGAAATTTACTTTCAAACTTTTAATTCCACGATTCTCTGAAATTTTTCTGGCCAATTCTTTTATTCGCGAAATTTCTCCTTTGACCATTATTGTTTCTAAACAATTTTCATGATCAAGATGTGTATGTGTGACAGCACTGATAATATCCGTATAGTCATGTTGTGATTCAGTAGATATAGAATCATGATTGTATGTGTGATTATTATACAGTAAAACTATTGCACCTGCACCCTGATGATTATCGTTTCCTTTCCAACCATATTCATCCACAAAGGAATGCATGGCAATTTGCATGGCTTTTGACCTGTCAGAATATCCTGCTTTTTTCATTGCTCGATCAAACTCGATCAAAAGTTTGTGTGACAAAGACATACTTATTCTCATAACATTTCCTTCATCGTCACGAGTTGATCTCTGCTTTTTCTTCACAGCATCATTTAGAGATACAATCTTTTATCTTTTCTATTCAATAAAATTTCATACTTATTACAAATGAGTGTGTGCAAATACTAGACAATAGTGTTCACTAAGATCATCACTAGTTGATCTTTAATTTACTCTTACCATAGATTAGAAAGATAAGAAGTAGAGAGTATTCGATGATGTGATCTTTAGACTCAATATTATAATAAAATATGCTTTAATTTGCTACTTTGTGCCTATTTCAGTCCAATATTTTTAGTTAATACTAGTTCTACTGGATCCCTAATTATTACAACATGCCCATAGAAGACATGTAATGAGCAATGATGTATTTTCATTTTTTCAAGAGATTTATCTGAGAAATATTTTTCATTGTATAGCCCAAATGATTTCTTACAGTTACTACAGTATATTTCCTTCAAATTAAAACCGCCTTATTTCCCTTCATCATCATCTACAAATCTAAAAGAAGTATTTTTTCCTGTCAATCCAGATATAATTATAATTGCTGTTGTAGTCCATATTTTTTCAAAGATTTTTTTATAACCTTTCACGATTAGTTGTTCCATTTACTCCGGAGTCCATCAATATGTAATGCTTAGCAGGAATTGGTTCTACAAATTGTATTATCCTTTTCGGTAAATTATCCACTGTAATATTGAATGTGATTTCTCTTAAGGTTTCCGGGACGCCAATCAGAACATTATTTCTTGTTAAAATTTTTGACGAATTATCTTTTATTTCTGATTCCGATTTATGCAAACGTGTCTCGCTTACTAGGTACACACAATAAACCAATAAAACTTCGTGTACATTTAGTTTTAAATTTCTTGAAAGTTTATCTTTTACCATTTCTACAACATTAAGAAAAATGGCTTCATCTTCATTTTTAAATTCAAACAATTTGGTAAAGGGAAGGTCTGACTCCCCCTTTACCTCGACCTCGATTCTAATCAATTTCTTTTTGGAATCTCAGCTTTGGGTTTACCAAAGCTGTATGTATTGCCTGTACCACGATATGATTTTGGTCTGACTGGATGACCTTCTGTTTCACCTTTCTTTGTGAGAGACAGTCCAGCCAATAGTTCTACTATCAAGCGATTTGCAAGGCCTGAGGTGATTCCACCGCTGTAGGAATTGCCATCACTTACATCATAGTTTGGAGCCACTTCGACTAGGTCAAAGGCAAACTTGTCTGGATCAAATGAGGATGATAGTAGCCTCATCAGTCTCATTCCTTCACGAGAGGTAAGTCCGTTTGGTTCTGGTTCTCCAGTTCCTGGAGCATATGCTGGATCAAATGTATCAATGTCCCAACTGATGTACACCGCATCCACATTGTCATTGGCCCTATCTGCAGCTTCTTTTGCAATTTTGTCTATGCCTAACTCTTCTACATCAAGCATAGTGAACCATTGAAAGTCTTGATCTGCCATCCACTTGTATAGATCTGGGCCTGGCCAGTATCCACGAGGTCCAATCAAGGTGTAATTTTTACCTTTGAGGCATCCCAATTCCATTATCCTTCTAATGTGAGCTCCATGGTCATACTTGAAACCACATAGACCCTGTGGTGCACAGTCAGCATGTGTATCAATGTGAATCATTCCAATGTTCTTGTATTTTTTTGCAAAGGCTCGCACATTTGCAAAAGTGACAGAGTGATCACCACCAAGCATTACAGGAATACCATCAATATCCAATACTTCTTTGACTTTGTCAGTCATTCTTCTATGAGATTCTACCACATCACCTGGCACAATGTTAACATCACCATAATCTACCGTCTTGAAAACCCCAAATGGATCAACACCTGTCTCGATGTTGAAATGTTCGTACGGAGGAGATGGTACTGTAGATGCTGCTCTTATAGCTCTTGGTCCATATCTGGCACCTGGCCTGATGGTGGTACCAAAGTCAAAAGGTTCACCTATTATGGCGACATCCGGTCGCACTTTTTCCAGCTCTGCTTTATTTCGAAGTAAAGGCAATTTCAAGAACGTAGGTATGCCCACAAAAATTGGTTCGTCATTGCCCTTGTATGAGTCTCCATAGAATTCTGCTCCCATAATTATCAGTATAGTAATACATTACTATCTACTTAAATTTGTCTAAGTAATTTACGTTTTTAAATTAGCTCTGCAGTCGAACTTTTTTGTGTTCGATTCATGAATTGCAAAAAAAGTTCCGTAATCTACGTGCTAAACCAAGGAAAAATGACCAACGTAGCATCAACGGATGATAAATTTGTACATCAGAACTTGTTTTGAAAATTTCAGGTTGAAATAAAATTTTAAATATAGTGTAATTAATAATAGATGATGGATCTAAGCGGGGTATACGAAATGTTTGCTGCAATACTAGCAGCAGCTGGATTCTTCTTGTTTGTGGGAATAGTCGGAATTAAAGGAAACAAAAAGGAAGACGAATTACACAAAGTAGAATCAGAAGAATCTTAAACTTTTTTTGTTTTTTCACAAATACTAATTTAAGTCAGTATATCTATCATCATGAACATGATATTTCACTGGTTCAAGAAAAACCAATTAGAAGTCCCTATAGTAAAATATAAAAAAATGTCTAGAAAAGAAGCTTCCGAAGATCTTGTAAAATTAGGAGAAGACCTTGCTAATGATCGTCATCATGACAAAGCTCTTGCATATTTTAACAAGGCAATAGAAATAAACCCAAAAAATGATTTTGCATGGGGCGATCGCGGCTTGATGTTGGACAAACAAGGGAGAAAGAACGAGGCATTAGAGTCGTTTTCAAGAGCATTAGAGATTAATTCATCAAATTCGATAACCTGGCACAACAAAGGGTTGACGCTCATGAAATTAGGCAAACTTTCTGAATCCATTGAATGTTTTGATAAAGCAATTGAGATCGATGCAAAATACGCAAAAGCGTGGTATAACAGAGGTCGGGCTATGTCCATGTTAGGGAAGATAAACGAATCTCAGATTAGTTTTGACACTTCAAAAAAATTAGATCCATTGCTTTATACCAAGCTTAAGAAAATGAAATCATAGGTTTTTTGACAAGATATATCTCAAATTTTGTGATTGCGTGTCATGTGAAGCCTAAACGATGATTCGTTTTCAAAAGACTCATCACATGTTATGCATAGATAATCAGTTTTCCCGTCATGAATGTCTTGAGCATGCTTGACCAAATCATCGCGGTTGTTGAACTTCATACCACAAGAACCACACCCGTAGCTTTTTCCAAACAATCATAATTGATTGAATTTATTTTTATATAAAATTTTGCAATGGAGTAAATAAAATCTTGTTATTTTGACACAAAAATATTTTGCATATAAAAATTAAAAATTATTTCATATGTAACAACATATTGTTCGACTGTCGAAACTTGCCAAAATACCGGCATGTTTATTAATATATAATTACTAATCTTATGAGATGGATGTTCCAATTTATTATCCAATCATAGTTATGGCATTCGTCGCAGTAACCGCATTTATTGGAGTTGCCGCAGTAAAATTTGTCAAGAAGAGCAGCAAGCGATATATTGTCGCTGGAAAAAGTTTACCGCTTTTTTTCATTGGTACAATGCTTGTGTCAGAGGCAGTAGATGGTAATGCATCTCTTGGAAATGTCGCGTTAACATTCACCGGTGGATTTTGGGGAGGAGCCGTAATTCCTCTGGGTCTAGCTATTTGTCTTGTGCTAACTGGACTCTTTTTTGGAAAACGATTTAATCGTATGAATATGATTACACTTGCAGATTTCTATTACAGACGATATGGAAACACCACTGAAATAATGTCAGGAACTGTAATGGCAGTCAGTTTCATAGTTCTTGTTGCTGGTAACCTTGCTGCAAGTGGATATATTTTATCAGTAGTATTAGGAATACCGCTAATGTATGCAATGCTGATCTCTACAGCAGTTGTCTTGCTGTATACATATTTTGGAGGATTGTTCTCCTGTGCATACACAGACATATTCCACATTTATCTAGCAGTAGTTGGATTCTGGGCAGCTTTTCTATTCTTCATCAGTCCATGGTCTCCAATTCCTGGAGGACTTGAGACAATAGTGGCAAACGCCCCAGCAGGATTCATGGACATGTCAGGCTTGTACAATGTAGGCAATGGAGCTCTCATAAATTGGGCTGGCATAATTTCACTCGGATTGGGAGATATCGTAGCTCTAGACTTTATGGAAAGAGTATTTGCGGCAGATGGAGGTCGCACAGCATCAAGAAGCTGCTACATGGGAGCTGGAATAACACTCTTGATTTTGATTCCCGTTACCATGATGGGAATTATCGGATTCACACTAGAACCAAAACTCACTGATGCTTACACACTGTATCCCATTATTGCAATAAAGTATGCACCTGCAGTAGTAGGTATACTCATGCTTGTAAGTACAGTTAGTTGTGGCATGTCTACTGCAAACGGAGGTACGTTAGCTATAGCAAGTGTACTATCTAGAAACATTCTGCAGCGAAACATTATAGGAAAATTACTCAAAAGACCAAGGCTAAATGATACTCAATTACTTCTTGCGACGAGACTCTTTGTGATTCCAATGTTCTTTACCGCCTTTGCACTAGGATATTTAATTCCAAGACCTGGTGCATATCTTGTCCTAGCCTTTGATATTGTTCTAGCAGGATGTCTTATTCCTCTAGTATTTGGAACATTTTGGAAAAAGTCCACAGCATCTGGTGCGGTTGCATCAATTGCAGTAGGCTCCCTCACACGACTAATCTTATTCTTTGTGATAACCATTGCACCATCAGATAGTCCCTATTTCCAATACGGCGGACTTGACACAATGATTCCACCACTCATATCACTTCCAATCTTCATACTAGTTAGCCTAGCAACACAAAAGAAAACACCTCCAAGGCACGATGTGGTGTATCTTATCCCAAGTGATGCAGATGTAGTTAATGGTACAGATATTAACGAATGGGTTCACCCTATAGATGTAAGGCAAATTTCTCACGGCAGTGATAAAGGAGCAGTTTAGGATCAGAAACAATATGTCAAAGAACAACCAAAGTAAAAAACATGGTACCATGATCGAAGATATCCATGTATCTGTAAACAAGATACTTCTTGCAATAGATAAATCAGGATACAAAAATAAAGCTACAGCATATGCCATTACTTTGGCAAAAGCATTAGGAGCTGAGGTAACTATCATACATGTAATAGGAAGAACATCATTTGGCGCTACCGGAGATTTGTTGGGATACTACAGGGGTGGAAAACTCAAAGCATACCAAGATGCATTGAAAAAGGAAGCTGAAAAATTACTCAGGGGAGCAGTAGAACTTGGTCAGAAGGAAGAAGTAACGATGCATTCCGAAGTCATAATGGATTCATCTGCCGAGAAAGCAATCATAGATTATGCCAAAAAGCAGAAAATGGACTTGATTGTAATTGGAACAAAAGGCATGACCGGAATTGAAAAATTCCTCATGGGTAGCGTTGCTAACGATGTGATAACTTATGCACATTGTCCAGTATTAGCTATCAGGTAGTTCAACACCACAGACTTGTAAAAATTATTGTTCGATTGTCGAACTAGTTAAGATGCTTCATGAGTATGTTTTTGACATAATCAGTGACTTCAAGTCCGTTTTGAGATGCTTTATCATTTAGTTGATCCCACATTTTTTTGTCAAATTTTTTCTTGGGATTAAAAACAAGACGAATAGTCAAAAGACCTTTTGGAGCTCCGCGCTTTACTCCAGTTTTTATCATTACTTCTTGCAGTTTTCCATCAGCTGCTGCAATAACCAGTTTTTCTTGGAGCGACTTTGGCTTTCTTGCTATGTGTATTGCTTCGTAGAGTGTTATCTCCCCCTCCTCTAATGCTTGCTGCAATGGCTCAGGTAGTGTTAGAACGCTTAGCCATTCACTTACTGTACTCTTTGATAATCCGTATTTTTTAGAGATGCCGGTAATTCCAGATTCAGTTGAATCAACCAATTTTCTCACCATTTTTGCTTTTTCAATTGGAGGTAGATCTTTACGAATTAAATTCTCAAACAAAGAAGCTGCTTCTGCTTCTGCGCCCTCCAGTTCAGTTACTACTGCGGGTATTTCTCTCGATCCCTTTGCACTTAACGATAAAAATCTTCTACGGCCTATCAACAGCTTGTATCTCTTGCTTGCATTGTCAAACCTCACAACTACTGGTTGTAGCAATTCAAACTTGGACAGGTGATCCTTAATAAGTTGGTCTCTTGCATCTCCTCCAAAAGGATGATCTTTTCGAACATTTTCATCCGCGATATCTATAAGCTTAAGAGGAATATTTTTGATCTTCATAACTATTATTTAATTACTAAATGTATTTATAATTTCCTTCTCCTGGATCTTAGACTATTTTGTCACCCAAATGCACTATTTTGCAACAATTTTTAAATAAAATGTAGATTACGCATCATTTTTCCACTGTGAATCAGTAGTTTACATTTTTTACCCCAAGCCTTAAATCATTTTTGAAAGATCTAGTAAAAACTATGGAGCGAACAAGCCTTGGATTAGATATGAAAATGGAAGAGGTGCTAAGCAAGACATCCTTTCTAAGTTATCATATTGCAACATATAATGCTGTAAACGGTGAACTAGGATTAGCAGACGAGCCTGTAACCGTAGACGAAATATTTGATTACATAAATGATTTGAGATATGAAGGAGAAGTGGCAGATATGCCAAATATAACAAAATTAGATGTTTTGTTAACCTTTAGACTTCTCCTAAAAATAGGGTTAGGAAAACAGACTACACCCAATCTAACCGTCCTATCAAACTGAATTATGTAAAACAATCCAATTGAATCGCTATGTAAAATCAAAATTTTATGATGATAGTATTTTTTTTGCAGAATTAATCCTTTCCAACAAATCTTTCAGAAACATATCTGCAAACTGCTCGAACGTCATTACACCATATTTTAGTTCATAGTCTTTCTTTCTTTTAGTGTATTCAAATTTTAACCAATTAAAGTCCGCTTCCTTTAATTTAATCACATTATTTTGTGATACTGACTTTGATTCAAACATGTTAAGCATGAAAACACTTGCAAATTTTGTAAAGTTATTTGCTTTGTATTTTTTGTCATATTTTTCTTTTAATTCCTTATAGTTTTCCTCAAGCCATTTTTTAACATCTGTTCTAACTGTCAAAGATGTATACCTTCCAGAAAAGTCAATCTTTATGCTATGCATTCCAATTTCATAGTACCCTCGTTTTGTTTCATTCATTATAATTATCAAGGCACTAGGAAGAAACATTCCTGGATAATATTCATCCGTATCCTGCTGTAATTTAGATATGATAGCGGGTTTTAATCCTATAGTTCCATATCCTTGACTAGGCATAACATTTGATCGGTAGGTCATGTTAAAAATCTTTAATTAGTATTTAAATAAAATCAACAAAATAATTTTTCACCGTTAAAAATATGTGAAAATAAAAAATCCATGGTTTAAAAATAATTAAAAATATTTTTTTACAATGGCCCTATAAGGGAACCATTGTATCAATTAGTCTTGCATTGGTTACGTGCCCATCTTTCATCTGGATGACCAAATCTACAGTGTGTTTCAATTTGTTTAACAGAAAAGTCACTTGTACATCCCATGAATCCTGAGGACCCTTTTCTGGCAATGTGAAGAGTTCTCTTATCTTGAAATCTTGGATTTCAGTACCATATAGTGACTCTGTTATTTTCCTAGAAGCTTTTTCAACTTCGTCACGTGTCTTGACTGGAGTCATGCTATACTATATAGTTAGTAAATATAAAAATATATTGATTTTCGATTGTCGAACTAAAACAAGTGATACAATCTGGCCATAGACAGTTTTTGTGATGGTTCTATTGTAGCTAGTTTTCCATCAACCATGACCTTGTAAGTTTCAGGGTCAATCTCTATTTTTGGAGTAGAGTTATTGTAGAGCATATTTTTCTTGCCAATATTTCTACAATTTTTAACTGGCAGTAATTTCTTTTTTAATCCTAATTTTTTTGATAGACCATTTCTTATTGCCAGTTTTGAAGTAAAAGTTACAGAAGTAGTATACATTGCCTTTCCCATTGCACCAAACATTGGTCTGTAATAAACTGGTTCTGGTGTTGGAATTGATGCATTAGGATCTCCCATAACCGAATAAGCAATAAAACCTCCTTTCAGTACAAGTTTAGGTTTTACCCCAAAGAATTCTGGCAACCATATTACAATATCAGCTAATTTACCAGATTCAAGAGAACCAACATAGTCAGAGATTCCATGTGTTATTGCAGGATTGATGGTAAGTTTTGAAAGATATCTCTTTATGCGAAGATTATCATTGTCTCCTGTTTCTTCAGTTAAACGACCCGACATTTTTTTCATTTTATCAGCTGTTTGCCATGTTCTAATGCCTACTTCACCAACTCTACCCATTGCTTGACTGTCAGAAGAATACATACTTAGGGCACCTATATCATGTAGTACATCTTCGGCAGCTATTGTTTCTCCTCTAATTCTTGACTCTGCAAATGCTACATCTTCTTTTACAGAAGAATTTAGATGATGACATACCATCATCATATCCAGATGTTCGTCCAAAGTGTTGACGGTGAATGGTCTTGTTGTATTTGTAGAGGAAGGAAGAATGTTTTTTTTCCCTGCAATCTTCAAAATATCTGGGGCATGTCCGCCACCAGCTCCTTCGGTATGATAAGTATGAATTGTTCTTCCGCGTATTGCGTCTATTGTATCATCAACAAAACCACATTCGTTTAATGTGTCTGTATGAATAGCTACCTGAGTGTCAGTTTTATCTGCAACTCGCAATGCTGCATCTATGGTAGCAGGAGTAGTGCCCCAATCTTCATGCAGTTTTAAGCCACAAGCTCCTGCAGCAATTTGTTCCATCAATACTGGTTCCATAGAATCATTTCCTTTTCCAAGCAAACCAAAATTTAGAGGTAGTTCATCAAGTGCTTCTAGCATTCGGTGAATATTCCAAGAACCTGGAGTACACGTAGTTGCTTTAGTGCCATCAGCAGGTCCAGTTCCGCCTCCGATCATTGTCGTGGTTCCACTGCAAATTGCATCTATGGCTTGCTGTGGAGCAATAAAGTGAATATGGGTGTCAATTATTCCAGGAGTGCATATGGTATGTTCACCAGCAATTATCTCCGTATTTGCAGATATTATCATGTTTATTCCATCCATAATATTTGGATTACCTGCTTTTCCTATTCCAGCTATTAACCCGTTTTTGATACCAATATCTGCTTTGATAATGCCAAGAACAGGATCCAAAATAATTGCATTTGTTATAACTAGATCAAGTGAATTTTTGCTAGTTACACCACTTGCTTGACCCATTCCATCTCTAGCACTTTTACCACCACCAAAAACTATCTCATCTCCATAATTCTGAAAATCTTTCTCGATTTCAATTATTAGATCAGTATCAGCAAGTCTAATTTTATCACCTTTAGTAGGACCATAAAGATCGACGTATTGTTTTCTAGGAATTATCAATGTCATTTTTGATCATCACTATCTTTGAATCCTTTTATTCGCATTTTTTTGAATGCGATAGCTTTTCTGGTACTGAGTTTACCGTTAACCAGACCGTTAAACCCGTATACTATTTTTAGACCACTAAATTCTGTCAGTTCCACTTCCTTTGTATCACCAGGCTCAAATCTTACTGAGGTACCTGATGGAATATTCAGATGATAACCATAAGATTTCTTGCGAGGAAAGACAAGTGCCTTGTTAGTTTCAAAGAAATGTGTGTGAGAACCTACCTGTATTGGTCTGTCTCCAGAGTTGCTAACCGTTACCTTTACTGTTTTCTTGCCTTTATTTGCAATAATCGGCATATCATTTAGGAAATATTCTCCTGGAATCATGCTCATATTATTGGATCATGAACAGTGACAAGTTTAGTCCCATCATCAAAGGTTGCCTCAGTTTGTACAGTCTTAATCAATTCAGGCACGCCTGGTAATACATCATCTCGTGTTAACACTTTTCTTCCTGAACTCATTAGTTCAGAAACAGATTTTCCGTCTCTGGCTCCTTCAACTATATGATCTGCTATGAGTGCAATTGATTCTACATAATTGAGCTTCAATCCTCTTGATTTTCTTTTTCTTGCAACTTCGGCTGTCATGAAAATATAGAGTTTATCAATTTCTCTAGGAGTAAGCATCATATCTATACCAGTGGTAGCTTCTTGTATTTATTATTTATAACTAATTACTAAGATCAAAAAATATAACTTCATAGAATTATCATGTATTATCATGCTTACCATTACAGCAATCACCGGAAATATTTTTGATAATAAAAAATTAATGACCAGATTCAAGCAAATGGAATCACAAAAAAGGTGTGAGAGATTAAAAATATCGCGTCTAGAAATGGAGAGAAGTAGGATTAGAAAGAAAACTGATCTTGGTACGGATATAGGTCTAATTCTTGATTCCGGAACGAGACTACACCATGGCGATGTCATAGTGTCAAATCTCAAATTTATCATAATTGAACAATTGGCTGAAAAAGTTCTTTCCATAAAAATAAAAAAACTAGAGAAAAAACCCATTGGACTAGTTATTCTAGGTCATACAATAGGCAATAGACACAAGCCTATTAGAATAACCGATGATGTTATTGTCTTTCCCATCCAGTCAGATTCTGAAGTAGAAATATTTGAGAGATTGTTATCAGACGTAATAGATCAGATAGATCTTAAGGTAGAAGAGCAGATTTTTCAACCTCAGCGTGGAATGTATATACATGAACACTGATCACGAGTTTTTTTTGATGCAGTTATCCGATTCTTTTTTTCCCTCAGGAATGTTCGGGTTATCAAATGGCCTAGAATCTCTTGCAAAGCATAATAGAATTAAAAATGAACAAGATGTTTTGAGTTTCATTGAACAACAGATAGAATTTCAACTCAAATCTTGTGACTGTATAATTTTCTTGATTGCCATGGATGCTGCAAAGAATGAAAATATAGAAGAACTTGTGGACGCAGACAATAAATTCTATTCGATGAGATTGATAAAAGAGGCACGAAATACCTCGGTGAGATCAGGCTCTCAAATATTGAATTGCATAATTCAAATGACATTAAACAAGAAGAAAAACAAAATTGCAAAACAGTTTCAAATGAAAATAAAATCAAATGAAACTGTTGGAACCTATCCCGTTTGCCTTGGAATTGCAGCATATATTTTTGGAATTCCTACAGCGAGTGGAATCAGGATGATGCTTTATTCATTCAGTCAGAGCGTAATAGCAGCGGCAATCAAGTTAGGAATAATAGAACACATAAGTGGTCAGAAAATTCTTACATTACTTTCAGATGAGATTAACATTATTGCAAAGAACATAAAAAAAGAATCATTAAACAATCTTTGGCAGCTTACACCTCTAACAGATGTTTTTCAGATGATTCATGAACATGATAATTCTAAGATGTTCATTACATAAATTAGAAGTGAGTTATGATTTGAAACATAAAAAAATACCGAAAGTTGGAATTGGTGGACCAGTAGGATCAGGAAAAACACGCCTAATTGAAAGAGTAGTACCTATTTTGATAAAAAGAGGGTACAGATGCTGCATAATATCAAATGATGTCATATCCAAAGAAGATGCAGAGAGAATGCAACGAACATTATCTACAGAGTTGAAAATTATGCCTGAAAATATGATCATTGGAATAGCTACCGGAGGTTGTCCACACACTGCAATACGAGAAGATCCAACAATAAATTTAGCCGTGATTGATGAAATTGAAAAGAAAGATCCTAGTCTTGATTTGATTATCATAGAGAGTGGAGGTGACAATGTTATGACTACCTTTAGTCCGGCACTTGCAGATTATTTCATTTACATAATAGATGTATCAGGAGGAGACAAGTATCCAAGAAAGGGCGGATTGGGAATAGAAAGCTGTGATTTACTTGTCATCAATAAGATTGATCTTGCTCCATATGTTGGAGCAGATCTTTCTATAATGAAAAGAGATGCTGAAAAAATACGAGTGGATAAACCTTACGTGTTTGTCAACTGCCAAACGGGTCAAGGCATAGAGAAAGTTGCAGAAAACATAATCAAATCAATTCTGTTTGACAAAAAATCTATTGTCAAAAAGGATCGAATAAAATGAATTCACAAATTCCAGACATTTTCAAAAGTTATACAAATAAAGAATGTAAGATGCCAGGTCAAAACGGTACCATAGAGATAGAGCTTGAAACAAATGATGGTGATTCTAAAACATATATCAAATCTCTGCTATCAAAAGCACCATTTCTGATTCAAAAAGCTATGTATCCAGATTCAGAACATCCACATTTTGCTCATATCTACATTATGTCATCTGCTGGAGGTATTCTGCAGGGAGACAAACAGAAAATTGATATCACAATGGGCAGAAATTCTATAGCAAGAATCACTACACAATCGGCAACTAAAATTTACAAGATGGAAGATGGCTATGCTTCCCAATTCATTAACATACACAGTCAAGAAGGAAGCTATCTCG
The DNA here is from genome assembly GCA_025350175.1 of Nitrosopumilales archaeon. Taxonomy (GTDB): domain Archaea; phylum Thermoproteota; class Nitrososphaeria; order Nitrososphaerales; family Nitrosopumilaceae; genus Nitrosotalea. The sequence goes on from JANXYF010000229.1 coordinate 14,615, forward strand.
AATTTGTTCCACATCAGATCATCCCGTTCAAATCATCTAGATTTTATCAAGAAGTAAATCTTGAGGTAGAAGAGAATGCAATTCTAATCTATTCAGAGATCGTATCTGCAGGTCGTATTGCATCTGGTGAAAAGTTTGATTTTGATCTTTGTTTCCTTCGTACTTCAGCTCATAGAAATGGTAAGATACTCTTTACAGATGTCATGAATTTAAGCCATAAAAATAAAACAAATCTGGAATCCATCTTTGGTGAAAAAAACATTTTTTCTACTGTTTACATGGTTGGTTGTTCTATTCAAATAGAAAAGATCGTAAACGAGATCAATTTAGCCACAGAAAACACATCACTTTTAGCTAGTTGCTCAACGTTACCTCGTGATTCAGGTATCATTGTAAGAATGCTCGGTAATTCTGTTTCTGAAATTATGAATCTAACTGAGTCTTTAACTAGCATTTTAAGAGATATTGCCAAAAAAAACTTTCAAACAAAACCCGCAATTCAGATCTAGCCAATGGGTATTACATAAAACATCTTGAGTTTCTTTTAAAAATTTGAGATTTTACTGATCAGAAGTTTTATAATTACTAAATCTATTGTATTTACATGAGTTCTACAGGAAATTTACTTGGTGAGGGCACCCAATATTCTACAGGAGACGAGTGTAGAAGATACAATTTACTCGCAGGAAAATTGGTTGCAGATCTTATAAAAAGCTCTTTTGGACCAAGAGGATTTGAAAAAATATTCATTGATCTTTTAGGCGAGGTTACTCTAAGTAAAAATGGTTCTACGATACTACGTAAAATCGATGTTGAACATCCTGCTGCCAAGGTAATGATTGATGCGTCAAACTCGGTTGACAATGAAGTTGGAGATGGAACAATATCTGTTGTCATCTTGGCCGGTTCTTTGCTTGAAAAAGCAGTGAAATTATTGGATTTAGATATCCCGCCTACTACAATTGAAATAGGATACAAAAAGGCTGCCGAGTATGCATTAGAGATAGTCAGATCAATTGCAAAACCATCAAGCTATAAGAATAAAGACGTTATGGTAAAATTAGCTGAAACATGTTTACGAACAAAAGCGATTTCAGTATTTTGTGAAAAAAAACCCATATCTGAATTAGTCACTGACGCATTTTGTACAATAGCAGATTTTGTAAATAGGACAGTTGAAACAGACGATATAAAGATAGAAGAAAAACCAGGTAATACTTCAGATATTGAATTAGTAAGAGGAGTAGTTATTGACAAAACAATAGATCATTCAGGTATGCCTAGACTGATTGAAAAAGCCAGAATTCTCTTGATTAATGAAGAGCTTGACAATGAGACAACCAAGATGGATGCACAAATTACAATTAATTCCCCTGAAGAAATGCAGGCATATATTTTACAAGAAAATGATGATGTAATGCGAAAAGTTCAAAAAATAATCGATTCTGGCGCAAATGTAGTAATCTCACAAAGAGGAATCAGTAGATCGGCTCAAAATTATCTGTCTAGAGCAGGCATAATTTCTCTTCGTAGAGTAAAAGAAAATGATCTTCATTGGCTAGAAAAAGCATCAGGTGCTTCAACAGTAAGTGATCTTAGCAACATTTCTAAAATGCATATTGGATTTGCAGGTAAGGTTTATGAAAAATTTGTAGGTGATGACAAGATGGTATTTGTAGATGAATGTAAAAACCCAAAATCAGTCACCATATTATTACGAGCAAATTCTAAAAGATTGCTTGATGAGTATCACCGTACTGTGCTTGATGCAATAGCAGTTCTCAAAGATTTCTTTATCAACCCATCAATAGTAGCTGGAGGAGGCTCAACTGAAATGATTATTGCAAATGAAATTAGAAAGAGATCACTTTTAATTGAAGGTAGAGAACAAATTGTGATTCAAACATTTGCTGAAGCTCTTGAAGAAATTCCATTAACTCTAGCAAAAAATGCTGGAATGAATGTGCTTGATACAATTATTCAATTACGAAATAAAAATTATGAACATAATAACGGTAGTGTTCATTCATGGTATGGGATAGATGCGATTGATAGAAAAGTTAAAGAAATGTATTCGCAAGAGGTCATAGAACCTCTTGTGGTAAAAGAACAAGTAATCAAAACAGCTTCTGAAGTAGCATCAATATTAATACGAGTAGATGAAGTTGTCATGAGAAAACCTGTAATGTACACTCACACTCACGGAGATGATAAAACACATTCTCATGCAAGAGGAGATACACCACATGATCATTTCGATAAGCTTGGTAAAAGACAACGACCAACTCATCATTATTATTAAATTAACATTATACTAGTTTAGATATTTTAAACATTTACTCTACTAAGGAGTGCAGAATAGAGAAATGGTAAGATGGTAGTTACCTCTGCATGTATTGTAGTTTGTTTTGCATTTTGAGTTACTTTGCCCCAAGAAATTGCTTCTCTTACAAGAGCTCCACTCAAACTTCCATCAAATTCTTGCGCAGTGGTAATGTAAACAGCATAATCAAGTCCATTCCTATATTGATTCCACCAAAGAGTGTGATGCTTTGATATTCCACCGCCTAACATGAGAGCCCCAGATTTTTTTGCTTTAAAAATAAGTGAAGATAGAAGATCGCTATCTGCAACAACATTGAGTTTGAAATCTTTATGTTTTTGAGTAAAAAGCCAAATCTGACTACCTACTGCACCATCAACTATTCCTGGTACTATTACTGGTATGTTGTTCTTGTATGCCCAATACAAGAATGAACCTTCTCCCAAATTCTCTCCTATCATTCTAGTAATGTCAGTTGTAGACATCTCTTTTTTGCCAGATTTGTAGGCATTTTCCAAGAATTTTTGCATCTTTTCCTCAATTATAGGTCCATAGCTGTCCATAGGAACAAGTACATTTCCCAATCTGTGAATATTTTGTTTTAAAAGTTCAGCATCATCTAAAGTAAATGATCCTTCCAAATAATTGGAAAAGTATCTAGCGATATCATGATCGAGTGCACCACATGTGGTAATGACAACATCAAACATTTTGTTTTTGAGCATATCGACAATTATTCCTCGAAGACCAGTAGATGTAATTGCTGCAACAAACGAGAGAAATTTCAGACATTGTTTATCATCAATCATTGTTGAGAGAATTTCAAGACCTTCAGTAAGATTTCTTGATTCAAAACCGCCTGATTTTGACATCTGATTAAATATATTTTGAAGATCATCACCATTTTTTATTGAAATATCTCTTACTGGCCTACTACGATCTCTCATCCTCTTCTAATTTATCTAGTAGTATAAATTTCTTGAAATTTCATTTGCTGTTCGCAGAGAGATTTTAAATATTTGTAGTTTAATTGAAGATGATGCTAGATCTAGTTCCTAAAGAAATATTCCTCACAAAAGGTAGAGGTGTGCATAAAGACCAGCTTACAAGTTTTGAGTTTGCATTGCGAGATGCTGGTATTCCAAACACGAATTTGGTGTTAATTTCGAGCATTTTTCCGCCTGGAGCAAAAGTAATTTCACGCACAGAAGGATTAAAGAAGATACGTGCTGGTAGCGTTCAATTCGTAATCTACGCACGGCAACAATCTAATGAACCGCATAGATTGATGGCATCTTCTGTGGGGTTAGCAGAACCCGCCGACAAGAAAAAATGGGGATATTTATCTGAGTATCAATCTTTTGGAGAAAGAGAAAAAGAAGCAGGTGATTATGCTGAAGATATTGCAGCCCAAATGTTGGCATCATCTCTAGGAATACCATTCGATACAGACAAGAATTGGGATGAGAAAAGACAACAGTGGAAAGTATCTGGACAAATATACAAGACTAGAAACATCACTCAGAGTGCAGTTGGTGATTTCAAAGGAAGATGGACTACAGTCTTTGCTGCTGCAGTTTTGATTCTCTAAAATAATTTTTAAACATAAAACAAGAAACAGATTTTATTCTATGGTTTATTTAGTTTCTTTTTGTTAAAATACATTTCAGACAGTTCATCATAATATTTCCCTAACTTCTTGTACAACCTTTTTGGTTTTCTAGGATTCTCCATGCCTAATGCATATAGACATAGAACTGGAAATGCTATGGTTGCATCGGCATACACTACAATAACATCTTCATGAGAATCCTTAACCTTGCCCCAACTCTTGCCTTCTTGAAGTGTAGCTCCTGATAAACCTCCTGTATCTGGTCTAGCATCAGTAATTTGAATAATCAGGATACAAGAAATTAGAGATTAGAACTTTGCTCACATGGAAAGTTCTAATCGAATTTTACTTCTTCCTGTTGTGCCGATGCATTACAATGTGCACATTTTTCTGAAGGGGTTTTAAAATACACCATGTGGCAATTTTTACAGGCCCTCAGATCACTTAATCTTACCATCACAATCTACTCACAGTCATACTAGAAAAATCTTGTTTTGAAAAATCCTTTTTACTCTATATCTAAATCACCGATAGTGGCAACTATACTTTTCAAATCAATACTTCAGTGATTGAATTTATTTGTAACATGTAAAAATACAAAGTGTGAAGAATAATTACAAAGAATATTTGAAATTAAACAAAAACATTCTTTTTGCATTCCTTACATCTGTTACAATTTCTGCCATAGCTGCACAAATATTTGTCCTACAAGCAAAATATGTCAATAGTTCAGCAACCCTTGCAGTTGATTTATCAGTATATTATACGTCTTTTTCAGGTTTTTTCTATATTGATAATAGAAAAAAATATCTCTTAGAATCAGGCAAGTTAGATAAATCCAGACTTAAAACAGATATCATCAAGATTATCACCTCATTAGGATCAGGTGAGATAGTCTATGTCATATGTAGATGGTTACTACAATATTATTTGCTTACTAGTAACTATGAAGCTTATGTTTCATCTGCCTTGGCACAGTCAATTTCATTTGTAGCCTACTTAGTTTGTGTGAATCTTATCGCGAGATCTGTAAAATTGTACAGAGATAAAGAATGATTAGATTTCACAATTATTGATAATTCGTAATCTACAAAAGATATTTTTCACACACAGTAAAGTAAAAATAAAAATTTGTTCCTACTTGATACAATATTTGTACATTACAAATTTTATATTGTGGATATATATGATACAATATTAAATCCATTTGGATGCCACAAACAAAGCCAATTATAGAAATAGTTAACGTGGTTGCTTCTGCATCAGTTGGTCAGAAAATTGATCTTTTAGAAATCACAAAGGCATTTCCAGAAGCTGAGTATAATCCAGCACAATTTCCAGGCCTGGTCTTTAGGTTGAAATCCCCAAGGACCGCCACTCTCATATTCAGTTCAGGCAAATTTGTTTGCACCGGTTCAAAGTCAGAAAAAACTGCAATTAGTGCAATACACACAGTAATACAACAATTACGAAAAGCCAAAATAAAAATAAAAAAGGAAGTAATCATAACAATTCAAAACATAGTTGCATCAGTGGATCTATGTGGTGGGGTTCATCTATCCATGGCTGCAAGGAGCCTGCCAAGAAGTATGTATATGAACCAGAGCAATTTCCTGGTGTAATACATAGGATGATTGATCCGAAAACTGTTACTCTAATTTTTATGTCTGGAAAACTTGTATGCGTGGGAGCAAGAACAGAATCAGAAGTACACAGGTCGGTTCATAATTTACATACAATGCTTGAAGAGAAAAAATTGATGAGATATCAAGATTAGACTGAATTGTAGACCAATTAGAGAATTGTTTAGTTTAGTTCTCTTACTTTCAGGTTCAGTTCCTACAAGTTCCAGAACAATAGTGTCTTATGAGTCCCTAAAATCATGATAAGATCATCAATGAACTTACTTTTGTTTTACAGATGATTGCAACTGGCATTTTGATAACATTACAAATGGCATAATGTTAAACTGTTATCCTGAAGGACGTTTGGACTATGATTTTCAGTTGTTAAAAGTATTGAAGGATTTCTGAGATCAAATAATTCCTATTCCATGTGCACGTCTGTGATTCATTAATTCTGTTTCATTTGATAATACAAATCCACACATTTCGCAGCTGAGCAAGTCTAGATCTTCGATTGGAACTTCCTTGGACAAGAGAAAGTTTTCAGAATCTAGTTTACGTATCTTGTATTGTGATCTGTTTGTCTCCTTGAGAAAGAGGTATAATGATTCTCCCACATTTGTCTTGTCTACAATTACTGTTGATTCTTCAGATTTTGCGTCAAAGCCTAAATTTTTTAAATAATTCTCCAGTTCAAGTGCAATTTTGTCATCACCTACACAGTCAATGTTAGTTGTTTGAGTTTTCATTTTTACTTGCTCACCAGAAGCTTTACCTTGTCATGATACAGTGTTATTCCAGCTTGAGGCCTTACATGGTTGCTTAAAATCGTAGTAGAATTTACAGCTTGATGTGGTCCATATTGAGTAGGAATTGGAATTCCTTCAAATTCATTTGAGGTATGTTTCCCATAGACTTCATCGTTATTGTATAACATTGTTGCAAAAGCAGCAGATGGCAAAATCAAAACCAATGTAACCGAGATTACAATTATGGAATAATACAGAGTTTTCATTTTATTAATATCAAGGCATAGGTGTTACTTGTTTGTAACCCATACCAGAAATTTCTACTCCAGTGAGTGTTTCTACACTTGCTACACATAAGGGGTTTAGTTG
>JANXYF010000016.1 GCA_025350175.1 Nitrosopumilales archaeon
TCCATGGCACGTTTGGATTAAATCGAATCAGGTATGGATAATCAAGAAACTTTACCTTCTCTTTTTTTAGATATTCTACTATTTTATAGGCAAGAAAGGTAGTACACATTCCTTTTCTTGAGTCCGTATCATCAAAACCAATATGAAGAATAGATGCCTCTTTCATTCGATTACAGTCATGGTAAGAGTAGAACGTACATTTTTGAGTTGTCTTATGTTATTCGAGATAGTTTTTTTTAGCGTCTCATTATCTGGTGCTTCCACTTTTACTACCAAGTCATAGGCACCATACAGAACATAAACATATTTCACGCTCTCCATGTTTTTTAGTTGGTTCAAAAGATCATTTTCTGCTCCTAATTCGGCATTTATCAGCACAAAAGCAATTGGCATTGATTTGGTCTTCAAAATGTACAATATTAAATATTGTGATAGTTTCGTTTGATTTAAATTAAAAAAACAATTTCCGATAACGATTGATAGTAATAGATGAGAAAAAGATTTTTGAAGAGATAGAAAAAAGAAAACCAGTCTCAGTTGCCTTAAATGGCCCAGATGGAATAATACCGAAAATTCAAGAAACAGCCACAAGAATAATGGAGAGATTTGGAATTCCAGCATATGTTATGGCAGATAGCTGTTTTGGCACATGTGATCTTAATTCAAATGGCGCTAAAGTGCTAGGTGCAGAAATTCTATTTCATATAGGACATAGCATCAATTCAATGAGTTTTGGCGATAGTATAGTTCTCATAGATGCCTTTGATGACATATCATTTGAAAATGTAGCAAAAAAATGTGTGAATGAAATCAAAGAGAAAACAGTTTCACTTGTTACGGATAGTCAACATTTGCATGAAATTAACAAGGTAAAGAAAATACTTGAAGAAGGAGGTATTACAGTAAAAATTGGAAAAGGTAAAGGTCAGTTAAATGACGGGCAGGTATTTGGTTGTGAATTTTATCCAGTTATAGAAACCAAGAATATCGTAGAGGCAAATGTATTCTTGGGGCAAAGCAATTTTCATGCTGCTGGAATTGCACTATCCACTAACCTACCAACGTACATACTTGATCCATACTTTAATGAGGTTAGAGAAATTACAGAATTTGCAAAAACACTACAGAAAAAAGCAATACTTACCATCTACAAGGCTGCCGAGGCAGAAACATTTGGAATAATTGTCGGACTAAAAGAAGGCCAGTTTTCAAAAATAACAGCTCTTAAATTCAAAAAGGAGTTGGAAAGTATAGGAAAGAAAGTGCAACTATTTGCCATAACAGAAATTTCTGATGACAAATTGCGTAATCTCAAAGGAATTGATGCCTTCATTCAGGTTGCATGTCCAAGAATATCAACAGATAATCATTTTCACAAGCCAGTCTTGTCTACTCCTCAGGCAAATGCATTACTAAAAATATTAAAAAAAGAAGGCATAGAAGGATTTCTACAGATTCCCCATTGGCTATAAACAATTATAATCATCAAATTTCAAATTAAGACATTGTCTCAAAAACCAACCCTTCCAGGAGATAAAATTGCAATAATTGAAGAATTTGAAACTGGAGAAAACACCTTTGATGATGGTCAATCTATAAGATCACTTGTAATAGGTACTTCCGAATTTGATAAAACTAATCGCATAGCTAAAATCAATGAAATGAGAAAACCTGCAGTTGCTCAAGTCAATGATGTAGTTACAGGTAATATCTCAGCACTAATGAACAATATGTTTGCAATAAATATATTGTACATAAATGGAAAGTCCACACATTCAGGTCTAGAATGTATTTGTCAGGCAAGAGGGGCAAAGAAGAGGATCCTTGTAAGAGTAGGCGATATTGTATCTGCAAAAATAATTAGTCATCTAAATGGAGTTGTACATGCAATAATTAGTGAACCTGAACTTGGAGTTTTATTTACACAATGTAACAAGTGTGGGGCAAAAGTGGTATCAATGAGTAGTAGTATAAAATGCATAGATTGTGGATATATTGAAGAAAGAAAATTATCAACTAGGTTTGGAAACAGCGATTTTATAAAATTCAACTCTAACTAAGAATATG
>JANXYF010000038.1 GCA_025350175.1 Nitrosopumilales archaeon
GTTTGAGTCTTGATATTATATCAAAAATAATTGGAGTGAGAAAATAAATTCCAGTTACGGCAAGATTTGTGGGTGGGTTCTTGGGCTTTTCCATCAAGATTTGGAATTGCCGATGTAAAAGATGGCATGATTACAAAGATCATGGAAAAGCCCAAGAATCCTCCAACCAATCTTGCCGTAACCGGAATTTATTTTCTTACTCCAATTATTTTTGATATAATATCAAGACTCAAACCATCATGGAGAAATGAACTTGAAATAACTGAAGCACTCCAGATGGTATTGGAAGAAGGTTACAAAATTACCTATAGCACAGTCACAGATTATTGGAAAGATACAGGTACTCCAGAAGACATCATTCATGCAAACAAGTTCATACTAGAACACACAAAATCCTACTTTTATGGCAAAAAAGAGGAAGGTGTAGATATAATCGGCAATGTAATGGTTGGAGAGAATACCTTGATCAAGAGCGGTGCCAAAATAATAGGACCATCCATCATAGGCAAAAACTGTACCATACATACTGATACTAGAATTGGACCAAATACAAGTATAGGAGACAATTCCATCATATCAAAATGCGATATAGAGGACTCGATAATCATGTCCGGTTGCAACATTGATGGAGATTTCAAGATAAGAAACAGCATTATTGCATTTAATTGTGTTATTACATCCAAGAGAAGTGAAGACAAGACATTTCTCCTTGGCGAAGGAACAAAGATTTCTCTTTAACTAATAATTTTTTACTCATGATTTTAAACCCTATATCAAAGTGTAAATGTTAACTTGACTAAACAATCACAGGATCTAGTAAGCATAATAATTCTCAACTACAATGCAGGGCAATTGCTGCTTGATTGCGTCGAGTCAATCTCCAAGACAGAATATGACAATTATGAGATAATTTTGGTAGATAATGCATCAACTGACAAGAGCTACAAAAAATGCAAAGAGAAATTTAACAATATACATCTGATTGAAAATGAGAAAAATCTAGGATATTGTGAGGGAAACAACGTAGGAATAAGAGAGGCAAAAGGAGAGTATGTGGCAATTCTCAATCCCGATACCAAAGTAGAACCAAATTGGTTAAAGGAACTTGTAACAGCATGCAAAAAACAAGGAGATGCACTGTACCAGCCAAAAATATTGGCATTTGAGAATAGAATCTTTGAGAGTGCTGGAAATATGTTACATGTATTTGGTTTTGGCTATCCAAAAGGAAGGGGTGAGATAGATAAAGGACAATATGATGCACCAGAAAATATTGGCTATGCCTCAGGGGCATGTCTGTTTACATCAATCAAAGTTCTAGATAAGATTGGTCATTTTGATCCGTTCTTGTTTTTGTATCATGATGACTTGGAACTTGGATGGAGAGCAGCACAATTAGGCATAAAATCGTGCTATGTTCCTTCTGCTGTCATATATCATCTTGCAAGTTACAATCTAAAATGGAGTGCACAAAAGTTTTTTTGGTTAGAAAGAAACAGACATTATTGCTTACTGACACACTACTCAAAAAATACATTTTACAAAATGTTACCAGCTCTTACAGCTGTTGAATTGATGGTTCTCGTATTTTATTTTTCAAAAGGATTTGGCAAGGCAAAATTACGAGCATATTGGGATATTTTAAAAAATAGAAAACACATATCAAAAAAATATGCAGAGTTAGAGTCCAAGAAAATAATTACAGACAAGGAATTGATAAGAAATTTTCCTGATCAAATGTCAATACCTAATTTTCTTTCAGGCTCATTTGCAAATAATATATTCAATTCTACAATTTCTAGTCTAAGCAAGATAGTAAAGAAAATTTCATAACATATTTCAGCAATTAACTTTAGAAAACATCATAATCTCCAAATGAAAAGAACCAGCTATCATATTTTTTCAATTGCTCAAGGTCTTCTCTGTTTGGATCTGAATTAATTAGTATAAAGTGAGCCGACTGGGGTTTTAAGAACTTTGGAGCAATTTTAAAGCCAGCACTAGAAAGTAGTTGATACTCAACTGTTAGAGGTCCAGATATGGCAATGGTCACCGAGACACCAGATTTCCAAAAGTCATCAAGTGCAATTTGTACCAAATCCTTGATTTCTGAAGGATTTGCATCGGAATCTGCCATAAAGTCAACAATAACTCCTACAGATTTTCCATTTATCTCAGTTTTTCTTGTAATTACATATCCTCCAAGTACAGAATTTTCCTTTAAAACAAAGGTCTTGTATTGTCTAGTAGGATTATCCCTATACCTCCAGTTAAGAAATTCTTTTGTTCTTTGTTTGATAACAGGAATCCTTTGACTTGCTTTTTTAGCAAGCATCTCAAAAGATTCGTCAAAATATCCAGTAAATTCAATAACATTTGGATTAACACTTTTTTTTACTTTCCAGATATAATCAAAGAGATGCAATACAGTACTAAGAGGAAATGAAAAATAATTGGATAATCTCAATGGTCTAAATAAAATAGGCATGTTTGAGATCTCATAAGATCCTTGTCTTACAAACGAATTAAACGAGTTATCATTTGCTACAC
>JANXYF010000045.1 GCA_025350175.1 Nitrosopumilales archaeon
TACAGAATGACCTTGATAGAACTTTAAGAAGACATTTCCGTGCTTTTCAAACATTTCATCATAATGCATTCCGGTAAATGTTCCCATATCTATTTCCGTTAATCTTTCATCCACATTACAACTCAAATTTATCTTGTTTGCAACTATTCTGGCTGTATGTTCTGCTCTTTCTATAGGACTACAATATATCTTGGAAATATTGAGAGGTTTAAGAAAATCTCCTATTTTTTCAGCCTGTTGAATACCCAATTCTGTGAGGGGAAATCCTTTTGTGCGTCCAGCTAGAATTCTCTCAACATTATTCTTGGCTTGACCATGTCGTAGAAAAAGAAATAATGTCAATAACGATTGCGTTTATTGAATAAAGATAATAATAACATTACCTGTTCAACATTTCATGAAGATCGGAATAATTGGTGGAACTGGTGGAATGGGTAAAGGATTTGCTTTAAGATGGTGTGAAAATCATGATGTAATAATAGGTTCAAGAGAATCTGCAAAGGCAGAAGAAGCAGCTAGAGAATATTCAGAACTTGCACAAAAAGAATATGTCTCTTTCAAAGGTAAGATTTCTGGAAAAGACAATACTGTAGTTGCAAAAGAAAGCGATGTTCTAGTTTTATCAATTCCATATGAAAATATTGATGTAATTTGTTCTCAACTTTTACCTAATGTGAGAGATGATTGTACAGTAATATCACCAATCGTTCCCTTGACAAAGACTGATGCTGGTTTTGAATTTATTTCCTTTAAAGACAAGAAACCATCAGCGTTTGAATTGGTACAAAAACATATGAAAAATAAATCAAAGTTAGTTTCTGCTTTTCATACCATATCAGAAAAAAAACTAATTGATCCTAAACTCTTACTGGATTCTGATATTTTTGTCTGCGGAGACTCTGATGATTCAATTAATGTAGTACGTCAATTAATAACTGAAATAAAGAATCTAAGACCAATATTATTAGGACCTGGTTCTTTGTCATATCTAGCAGAGGTAGCAACTCCTATTCTTCTTAATGCAATGATTAAGAACAAGTTGAAGAATCCTGGCATAAAGATAATCTAGTTACTCTATTACAAATAATTAACATGGGTAAAGTTAGAAGAAAGAATTGGTTTACAGCAATGGGTGTATTGTTCATTGTTGTAGCTTCCATTGCAATCATACGAGATTTGCTCATCTGGGGACCAGAGTTTACTGCTGACTTTTTTACATCGTCAGACATAACAAGTGAAAAAATATCAATAGGGATGTTTGGAATTGCCGGATTTCTTATTATTTTAGGATTAAGGGGAGAAAATTATGAAGAATAAGGAATTTCTCAAATCACAGAAAATATTACGTCTTGCTACGATAGATCCCTCTGGAAATCCACACATAGTTCCTGTCTGGTACATGTATGATAATGACAAATTCTATGTAGGAACTAATACAAAGACAAGAAAGGCAAAAAATATCAAAGAGAATTCAAAGGTCTCATTTTGCATTGATACTGGAATAAGATCACCTGACATTGTCGGAATTATGGTAATTGGAAGAGCTAAATTAATTTTGAAAACAGATAGAGTGGAATCATTAGCAGAAAAAATTCTACTTCGATATTTTAAGAATCTAAAAAATCACTCCGCCAAGCAACTCTTAAGCCAAACTGATTGCGTCATAGAAATAACTCCCAAGAAGATTACAAATTGGAAATATTAGGCAACAAATTTTTCAATTTTGTTCAAAGCTTCTTCTAGAATAGGTATATCAGGCAAGAAAACCATTCTAAAGTGACCAGTGCCATATTGAGTTCCAAATCCAGATCCATGCACTGTTAGAATACCAGTTGTTTTCAATAATTGTATTACAAATTCTTTGTCAGAACTATACTTGTTATCTTCAATCTTTGGAAATGCGTAAAAAGCTCCTTTTGGATTTGAACAACTAATACCATTCATGTCATTTAATCTCTTGATGGTATAATCTCGTCTTTTTTTGAGTTCAGAGACAAATTTTGTGATATAATCTTGTGGTCCTTTGAGTGATTCTAGTGCAGCATATTGTACTGGCAAATTGGTAGCAATTCTTACTCTAGATAATTTTGGCACATTATCTCGTAATAGTTCTAGTTTTTTTGATTGGTTAAATGCAATATACCCTATTCTCCAGCCTGACATTAGGTGAACTTTGGAAAATCCATTCAACAAAATTATAGGAGAATCACCACTAACTTTTCCTATGCCTGTGAATTTTTCGTCAAAGACTATTTGATCATATATCTCGTCACAGATAATGTAGAGATCATGCTCATTAGCCAAATCAACTAAATCTTTTAGAGATTTCTCACTAAATACTACACC
>JANXYF010000060.1 GCA_025350175.1 Nitrosopumilales archaeon
GTATAGTTATCAATCAGACTATAGATTACTTGATCATGAAAAATCTTGATATGATTAGAGTCTGCTTCTTCTTGTGCATCTTGTAAAACTTTGACATTAAATGCTATTACTACACCTAAATGTCTATCATGTTCTTTTACGGCTAGGGCTTCCATTACATCTCGTCTTGTAACTGGTCCTATGTCTGCCATCGATATAGTCACATTTTGTTTTTTTAACATTTCAGTCAAGGCTTCAAGAGATCCTATTGTATCACACTTGAGAATTACTCCTTTTGTATCAGTTTTAATAAATACTGATTTCATCTCAGACTCGATTAATTTTTTAAATTCCTCAATTTTTGATTCATCAGTAGTTGCATAGACAGGACTTCCTGGAAGTACTCCTTCCAAGTCTGGTGACGCAATTTTTATTCCAGCAGCTGCATCTACTTCATTTACAGGTGTGAATTTATCTCTAGGATCACGCATCTCATCAAGAGGTTTTGGAAGGAGTATTGCTTTTGGTTTTGTAATTATTACAGAGTCTCTCTTGGCAACTAGTATAGAGTCACCCTTTCTTAGAGTACCATCAATTAAGATAATGTTTGCAGTCATACCAAGACCAATCTCTTCTTTTACCTCAAGAACTATGCCTCTTGTTGGTTTTTCAGTCTGGTCCAATTTTTTTTGCATAAATTGCTGTGTAAGTCCTACCAATACTGCAAGTAATTCAGGCATACCTTCCCCACTTCTTGCACTTACTGGAACTATAGCAACTTCTTTTAAGAAATCTTTTACTCTGTAAAATGCCTCTGAGTTGTATCCTAGAACAGATAATGTACCTACTACATTATACAATAACTCATCAAGTGCAGTCTGCACAAATGGATCTTGTTCTTTAACAGATTGTGTGATAAACTTCGTGGTAGGATTTTTTTTCCACCCAGAAACCATATCCACTTTATTCAAAGCTATTACAAATGGAACTTTTCTACTCTGTAAGATTTTGAGACTTTCATTAGTTTGTGGTTGAAATCCTCGGTTTACATCAACAACAAGAATTGCAATATCTGCAGCAGAACCTCCTCTTGCTCTAAGATTTGTAAATATTTCATGTCCAGGGGTATCAATAACAAGTAAACCTGGAATTTCTTGATTTGCTCCTCCCATTTTTGCAAAAAGAGGTCCACAAACTTTCTTTAGTGTTTCAGTGGGAAGAAAACTTGCACCTATATGTTGTGTAATTCCTCCAGCTTCTCTTGCTTGTACACCCGTACCTCTTATCTTGTCTAAGAGAGATGTTTTACCAGAGTCTACGTGACCTAGAACTGCGACTATAGGCTGTCGTATTTGCAACCGCTTTCACTTGAATACCACAGCTATTTCTTTTTCAAAACTTTCCTTAGAATCAGAAGCATGGATTATGTTATCAGATATGCCCAGTCCAAAATCTCCTCGTATTGTTCCTGATGCGGCATCAAATGATTTAGTTGAACCTATCATCATCCTTGTAGTTGCAATTGCATTATTTCCCTCAATTATAGCAGCAACAACACTTCCTGATGTGATAAAAGAGACCAACTCTCCAAAGAAGGGTTTTGTGTTATGTGCAGAATAGAATTCCTCTGCCATTTGCTTTGTAAAAGTAAACATTTTCAATTTTAAAATATTAAATCCTCTGTGCTCAAATCTAGAAATAATATCTCCAACTAATTTTCTTTCTCCACCATCAGGTTTTACTATGAAAAGTGTTTGCTCAGTCATTTTATTTTTTGACCTTTATTCCGCCCTTGACATATTTGTTGGTCCACTTTAGTCTTCTTGGATCACGTTTTAAGACTAGCATATTCTTCTTGCATTTTGAAGAACAGAACCAAAATACGGAACCATCATTTTTTACAAGCATGGTACCAGAACCCTTTGCTACTGGTCTATTACAAAAACTGCAAGGCTTAACAAGAACACTCATTTTTTATCACTTGATTTTTCTCGCTTCTCGTTCTGTCTCTCTTAATATGAGAATGTCTGCCATTCTGACAGAACCTTTTACGTTTCTTGTTAGAATTCTTCCTCTATCTTTACCATCTAGTATTTTTACTCTGACTTGAATAACTTCTCCAGCAATTCCGGTTCTTCCCACTATTTGTATAACTTCAGCGGAGGTTGGAACTTCAGTACTCATTTGCTAGCTTGACCACCTTTTATCTGTGACAATGATGCCACAATTTGGTCTACTATATGTTGAGCATCTCCCGAATCTAATATCGCAGCAGCGGCAGAGGTAACATCAATTCCCAAAGACTTTCCGAGTTCCTGTCTACTTGGAACAAAGCCATATGGAATTCCGTGTTCC
>JANXYF010000094.1 GCA_025350175.1 Nitrosopumilales archaeon
AACGGTTAATGATATTTTATCAGGATCACAAGAAGAGAGAGAATCAAAAAATAGAATTGGCCTAATTGATGAAAAGAAAATTCTTTCAGAGTTAGATTTACTTGTACAAGCAGAGTTTGGAATTACGTCCCAAGTATTTGCAGAATCAGATCAAGATAAATACGATCCAAAAAATAAATCAAGAACAGCTAGACCATACAAACCAGCCATTCTAATAGAATAGTAATTGCCGCATCTTTTTATTAGGTAATTTATGCTATAAGATAGTTTGAAGATTGCTGTAGTTGGAATTGGAGTTGCAGGAGCATATCTCCTTGCGAGATTAAAGAATCAACACGAAGTAATAGGTTTTGAAAGATCTACTCAAGAGAATCACGATTCCATATGTGCGTGGGGTACATCAAAAGCACCAATGCAAGAATTTTCTCAAAAGGTCGGACTTGATTTTAACGATTATGTAATTCATGATGGAAAGCAGATGTATGTGGATATGGGTTTAGAAAGATTCCAAATTAAACTCAAAGGACTTTGTACATACAACAAGATAGGATTGATAAAAGATATGGCGAAAGGATGTAAGATACATTACGGAGCTGCTCCAAAATTACCAGATCTAGAATCGGAATTTGATATGATTGTAGATTCCACAGGTTTTCATCGTTCATACTTGCCAAGACTTGAGAAGGATTTCCATCTACCAACTTTTCAATACAAAGTACAATACGAAGATAAGGTACCATTTGATGATTTTTATCTTAAACCATTTTCTTCTATCAGTGGGTATTTTTGGTATTTCCCATTAGGCGATAAAATTGCTCACATTGGCGCGGGAGATAAAAATAGAAATCACATTGTAGAAACTAATGCATTCTTAAAAAAATATGGAGGCAAAGTCCTAAAGACAGTTGGAAGACCGATACGTCTTGCTACCCCAAATCTTTGTGAGCCATTCTATAATGGAAAGGTGATAGGAGTTGGAGAATCAATAGGAACGGTTTACCCATTGCTTGGAGAGGGAATAATTCCAAGTATGACCTGTGGTGATATTTTTGTTGAGACATTAGGAAATAATGAAAGATATAGACAAATGGTACTTGAAAAATTTGCAATTTATTCAAAGGTTTTATCTTTTGTAAGAAACAAAATGGACAGCAAGTTCGGTGTCATGAAAAACTTTCTTGACATGTTAGCCATCTACAGATACATGAAGAAAAATGAGAGTAGATTTGGAATGGAGATTAAGATGACAGATATGATGAAAGTGGCAAAGGCCTAAGAACTACATACTTACGTAACCGAAATTCTCTCTTGTTGTCCTATTTGAGTTCATAGTATAATCATAGATCATTTTTGAATATTCTAGTAAAACTTGTTTCATTTCATCATGAGATTTTGCAAAATAAAATCCTGGACAGTCTCCTGTAAATTGAAATGTAGCATGTACTCTAGCTTTTCCTTTTTCGTTTTCAAGCCATGACGAGAATGGATAGAGATAACATACTCCTGGTCTAGATGGATGAAGCCCACAGTAGCCTTTTTCGTCAAGAAATCTACATCTGATATGAGTTCCATCTTCTGACTCTTTTTCATCTTCTTTTCGTTTTAGATTTATCATAGTCATCACCACTGAGTTTCCTTCTGGTCCTTTTTCTTCCCAAGTGGATATGTTGGTCTCTTTTTTTATAAAATCAGAAACTTTGTCGTACTTTAGATTTTTACTTATTGTTATTAGATCATTACTTGTAAGTGGAAGCCTTCCTTGTCTATTACAACAATTATGACAATCAGGCCAGTAGCATTTCCACAATACATATCCATTCTCATCTTTAAGATACGGAATATGAAAAATTACGTCATTTACTTTAACCGGAAAATCTTCAACATCTGTTTTTTTACCCAGAATAAAATCTAGAATAATAGGTTCAATTTTCCAGTTTTTCGATAATAGTTCTAGTGCTTCTTCTATTTTTGATACCATCAACTAATAAATGGAGATCAGAACTTTTTGAACGTTATCAATGCTAGAAGAGAAGGGAAAGTATGCATCTGCTACTCAAAATCGAAGATTTGTCTGGGAAAAAGTCATGTGGCCATTAATTTTAGAATTAAACACTAATATCTTTACCACTCAACAATACAAGAAAAAACGTGATCAAGTCTGTCAGGAATTGAATATTCCATCCTCTCGAATTGCAGGAGGTTTTGTCTCGCTTTTGTTAAAAGGAATTTTATACAAAGAAAATAAGATTTATTCCATTCATTATAGATTAATTCCTTACATGAGACTTGGAGCAAATTGTGATTATTCTACTGCGGTCCGTGAGGCAAGTACAAAATAATATATTCTCAAGAAATACCAGTCGTCTCGGTAGCCCGATAGTCTAGCGGTCAAACAATTTTGGATCAGGGATCTCAGGCTCTGGATCTTATGAGAGGACACCTGGGGACGGCAGTTCGAATCTGCCTCGGGCTATCTATTATTTTTTAAAAAATGTGCTCTCTATCTAGAGGCCATTGCAATTCTTTCTAATTCGTTCTTCTTCTTAACAGAAGGAGCATTCATGTCATTTCCAGAGGCAAGTATCAAATGCTCTGCAAGATTTTCTTCCACTGCTTTTGGATTAGAAAATGATGCATCTCTAACACCTTCTGCTATGAATCGTAATGCTAGATCGACTCTTCTTAGAGGAGCAACGTCTACTGAAACGTGATAAACGGTTCCACCATAAACTATTCTGGTTGTATCTTCATTTGGTGCAGAATGTTCTACTGCTCTTATCAGAACTTCAACTGGATTTTTTCCAGTCTTTAGATGTATTATATCAAATGCTGCCTTTACTGTATTGATTGCACGAATTTTCTTTCCGCCCATCCTACCAGTGTTTTTTGCATATTTCTTTCCAAAGTGAGATAGTTTGTTAATCAGTCGTTCAGTAATGTTAACTTCAGATTTATTGAATCGTTTAAGTGCTGATCTGCCAAAAGTTAGAGGCATTATTCCTTGTTTAAGAGATATCACATTTTTCAAACCAGGATCTTTAATATCAATATTAGAGATATCCCATTTTCTAAAAAGTAAAAGATTCTGTGTTTCTGCCATTTTCTATCTCCTAGGTTTCTCTTTCTTTCCGTAAACAAGTTCTTTAAGTGAAGTTCCATTTACCTTGAAGACTTTCCAACGCACACCAGGAATATCACCAAGCGCTCCTCCCATGGATGCACCCATACCTTCTACATGTACTTCGTCGTGTTCATCAACAAAATTAAGTGCGCCGTCTCTAGGAAGGAAGGCAGTAACTGTTTTACCATTCTTTATGAGTTGAACTCTAACACATTTTCTTACTGCAGAGTTTGGCTGCTTTGCTTCTATTCCAACTTTTTCTAAAACTATACCACGAGCTTGTGGTGCACCTCCAAGTGGACTAGCTTTCTTATCAAGACCTAATTCTCTTCTCTTGTAAGTACCTATAGACCATTTTTGGCGTTTTCTTTTATCCTTTAGAACTCTTCCTGCAAATAGACCTAGTGGTGATTTTGCCATACCATCTACTCCATTATTTTCTCCGGACTCTGAATAAGCACACTGGAAATTTGAAAGTATCTCTTGGCTAATAGTCTTGCTTTTTCGGCATTGCGACCTTCTCTACCAACTACAATTCCTTTCTTCTTTGCATCAACTAGAATGATTGCTTGAAGTGAACCATCCAATCTTTTGTTTATTTTCACTTCAGAAACTAACTTTGGATTTAGCATATTCTTAAGAAATTCAGCTGGATCTTCAGAATATTCTACAAGTTCAACATTTCTTTTTACTACATTCTGTAAATTCTTTATCGTAGAACCGCCTTTACCAATAGCTAACCCCATTTTACCTTGATTTACTACAAATATGACTCGGTCTTGCTTTTCATCTTCAATACAATCTCTTGCAGTAGCTCCAGTCACATTCTGAAAAAGTGACATTAATTTTATTTGATCTGTTGTTAGTTTGATTGTTTCCGTCATGCCTTTTTTAAACTCGATCTCTTTGTGGGACATTTAAATCTTGATAGAAAACATATGAGGAAAATGACATTGGATTATTTCTTCTCTATTTCAAGTTCTTTTGTGATTGCTTTTAGATTAGTATCGCTCAAAGTCTTAAGCGATAGTGCAGAAATTCTGAACTGTGCTCCACATAGTCTTCCAAGTTCAACTGAAGATCCATTATAGTTTAAAGTTGGAACCTTTGCATTTTTAGCTGCCTCTTGTATTTTTTCAAGTATCTCTTCTGAAACTGAATGCGATAAAACAATAAGCTTTGAATTTTTAATTGTGCTAATTGCTTCTTTAGTATCAAAAGCGCATTTGTCATCTTCAATTGCATCTTTGATTACTTTTTCTAATAGTTTAACCATCTTGAACCACTCTCATGTATAGATCAACTGTTCCTGTACCTATTGGAATATTTGCACCAACTATAACATTTTCTGTTACTCCTTTGAGTTCTTCAACTTCTCCGGCTAGTGCAGCTTCTGCAATTGTTGGAACGGTAATTTCAAAAGCAGCTCTTGCAAGTACACTTGTCTTTGTTCCAGCAATTCCGTGTCTTCCAATTTGTTGCAGATATCCTCTAGAACACATCAAATCAGATACTAGCATAAGATATCTCACATCAACTTCTAGACCTTGATCAGATAGCGTAGAATTTAATTCATTTATCAATGAATTTCGTGCAGCCTCTATACCCAAGCTACCTGCTATTTCAAAGATATTGTTAGTTCGGATATTTTTCTTATCTATGCCATCTATTTCCCATACCTTTGCTATGTTTGAGCCAGAAGTTTGTATAACCCATTCTTCTCCTTGTTGTACGATTGTTACTCGTTCTACATCAGTAACACCTTTAACAGTAGTTGAAAGTATTTTGTTTCTCATTGCAAGAACAGTCTGAGTATCAGATTCTTCTGGTAGAGTCAAGGTAATGGAATTTCCACTTGGTTCAATTTCGAATTTTTTCTTGGAAGATTGTAATGCATCTACCACATTCTCAATTGTACATGCTCTTTCTCTTAGCTTATCTTGATTAAGATTGAGTTTAATCTTTGTAGAATAATCAGTTTCAGTACTAGAGATCAATGCACTAATTTTGGTGTGTAAGATTTCTCTAGCTACTTTGATTGCTTTTTCTTTTGATTTTTTGTAGTTTTCTTCCAAGTAGATATCCATTGTTGGTGTTACGGGTTTCTTTCTTGCATCTACAAGTTCAATTAATCTTGGTAGTCCCAGAGTTACGTTTCTTTCTCTTATACCAGCAAAGTGGAATGTTCTAAGTGTCATCTGAGTACCTGGTTCACCTATTGATTGGGCTGTCACTACACCAACTGCTTGACCAGGTTCAACTTTTGCATTATCATAAAGTTCTAATGCTTTTTTACAGACTTTATCAACACCATCTCTACTAAGTTTTGATTCTAGTAAAGCTTCAAGTACAGTTTTTGATAGACGTGGATTGAATGTCTTTGCATATTTTTTCACTAGATCTGTAATTTCTTCCTTGGTAGATTTCTTTCCTGAATCAATGATGCTTTCAGATTCTATCAATCTAGCAATTCTAAATGCCTCACCATGATCACTTTTTGCTACATCTATTCCATCTTCACCATAAAGGAATTGTATTATGTGACCATGAGGATCTCGTACAGTTCCATCATATTCTAGTTTAAGATGTTCAAGTGCGTTGATGAGTCTTCTTTGCATGTAACCACTTTGCTGTGTTCTAACTGCAGTATCGACAAGACCTTCTCTTCCTCCCATAGCATGGAAGAAGAATTCTAAAGTAGACAATCCTTCTCTATAATTAGATTTTACAAATCCTTTACCGTCTGGATTAGCATCATTTTCTTTGAAGTGTGGTAATGCTCTATTACTGTAACCTTTGAGAATTCTTCTACCTCGGATGGATTGTTGACCTAATGCACCTGCCATCTGACCAATGTTTAATGAAGAACCTCTAGCACCTGTTGTTGCCATAATTCTTCCTGCATTAGTTTCATCAAAAGATTTGTCTGCCGAGTTTCCAGCTTTATCTCTTGCTTTTGAAAGCTCATTTACGATTTGAGCCTCTAATGCTTCATCAGCGGAAAGACCTCTGCTGAGTTGTAAAGTACCTTTCTTTGCTTGAGATATGAGATCATATACTTTGTCATATGTTTCTTGAATATTTTCAAGAATTCCATCTTTTGTCTTTGTTGCAAGTTCAAGATCAGCATAACCATAACTAAATCCGTATCCAGTGATGAATTGTTTTAGTACAATCAAGATAGAATTAAGGAAATTCTTTGCTTCCTCGTATCCATAATCTTTTGTAATTCTATGTAGAACGCTATCAGGTTCTTCTGCACCAATTGATGCTTTGTCAATTACACCACTTACTAGTTGACCATTTTTAATTACAACATCTTTTGCAGGGCCCTTTGTTCCTTTAGACCATTTTGAAGTTATAACATAATTGAAGTCCTTTGGTAAGAAAAGCGAGAAGAGTTGCTTACCACTATAAAGTGAACCACCTTTTGCTTTAACTGCTGGATCTGGGAATGTCCCAGTGTAACCACCCAACATTGCAAGATTTGCAAATTCTTGTGGTGTTAAAGTGGTATCATCCTTTGTAAGCAAATATGCTCCAGTGATGAAGTCACGTAATGCTCCAATTATAGGACCTCCATATCTTGGAGAAATTAATTGGTCTTGTACACGCATTAAGAGTATAGCTTCTGCTCTTGCTTCTTCACTCTGTGGTACATGAAGATTCATCTCATCTCCATCAAAGTCGGCGTTGTAAGGAGGACATACTGATGGATGCAGTCTAAAGGTCTTACCAGGTAATACTCTAACATAATGACCCATAATTGACATTTGGTGCAATGACGGTTGTCTGTTAAACATTACAATATCACCATCAGACAGGTGTCTTTCTACAAGATATCCAATCTCAATATTATTTGCAATAGTTTCTCTATCTTCAACGAAATCAAGTCTGATTTTTACTCCATCAGGTCTTACAATATAATTAGCTCCTGGGAACTTGCTTGGTCCATTTACGACAAGTTTTTTCAGTCTTTCAATGTTCCATTCAGTAACAACTTCTGGAATTGTTAGTTTAGTTGCGACTGCTTCCGGTACTCCTACTTCAGAGATTTCCAAGTTCGGATCAGGCGAGATAACAGTTCTACTTGAAAAGTCAACTCTTTTTCCAGATAATGAACCTCTGAATCTTCCTTCTTTTCCTTTTAATCTTTGAGTGAGAGTTTTGAGAGGTCTTCCTGATCTGTGATGAGCTTGTGGAATTCCTGATACTTCATTATCAAAGTAAGTTGTAACGTGATATTGTAAAAGATCAACCAAGTCTTGTACGATAAGTGGAGGTGTTCCAGCTTCTTTACTCTCTTTGAGTCTTTGATTAACTCTAATGATATCTACGAGTTTGTGAGTTAAATCATCTTCAGATCTAATTCCTGTCTCTAGAATTATTGATGGTCGTACTGTAACTGGAGGAACTGGAAGAACCTGTAAAATAAACCACTCTGGTCTTGCAGTTGTAGGATCATATCCCAATAATTTGAGATCTTCATCAATCACGTGAGAGAATCTTTCTCTGATTGTAATTGGAAGTAATCTGTTTTCACCAAGCTCAGTTCTTTCTATGAAGATGGTTGGTTTTGTAAATATCATTTCATACTGTGATTTACCACAATGAGGACATGTCTTTTCTTTCTTGGCTCTTTCAATTATTTCAGTTGGAATATGTTTAATTGAGATTACAGTGTAAGCTGCTTCCTTTTTCATAATTTGATGATATTCTTCTAATTCTTCTTGAGGAAGTTTTAGTCTGGCACATGATCTACATGTTGTGATTAAAAGTTTGTAGATGTTGTCGATGAATGCAATGTGTAAAACAGGTTCTGCAAGTTCAATGTGACCAAAGTGACCGGGACATCTTGCAGCTGTATTACCACAAGTAAGACATTTCTGTCCTGGCTCAAGTGTACCAAGTCTTCCATCCATCAATCCTCCTTGAACTGACATTCCATCTTCATCATAGGTTTCAGGTGCAGTAATTTCTGCAACGGAATATTTCCTAATCTCTGTTGGAGACCATACAGAGAATTTTATTCCGTCAATTACTTTTATTGTCTCAAGTGCCATTATACTCTCTCCTTTATCAAAAGTCGTGGTGCTATATCTAGACTCATCATTTCTTGTAGGAGTAGTTTAAACGCATAAGCAACAGAGATTGATGTAACTTTTCCTTTATCTCCACAGACTCTACATACAAATCTTCTTTGTTTGATATCATAATACGAAACCAATCCACATCTTTCACAAATATAGATATCCGCTTTATCTGATTCATCAAGCAATCTATCTTTCAACATCATAGATGCACCATATGCAATAAGACAATCTCGTTCCATTTCACCAAATCTTAGACCACCACCTCTTGCACGTCCTTCGGTTGGTTGTTTTGTTAACATTTGTACTTGACCTCTGGCTCTAGCATGAATTTTGTCTGCAACCATGTGGTGAAGTTTTTGGTAATATACAACTCCAATGAAAACATCTACTGCAAATGGCTTTCCTGTTCGTCCATCATACATTACTTCTTTTCCAGAATACTTGAATCCGTTTTGTTCTAAAACTCCTTTTACATCTTCAAGTTTCTCTCCAACAAAAGCAGAGCCATCCATTTTGCTTCCACGTAATGCTGCAGCTTTTCCTGTTACAGATTCTAGAAACATTCCAACTGTCATTCTGGATGGGAAAGCATGTGGATTAATCATAACATCTGGAACAACTCCATCTGCAGTATATGGAAGATCTTCATGATTGACAAGTAATCCGACTACACCCTTCTGACCATGTCTTGATGCAAATTTATCGCCGATTTCTGGAATTCTAAGATCTCTTACTCTAATTTTATACATTCTTCCTCCGTCATGTGATTGAGTCATGACAACCGTGTCAACTACTCCATTTTCAGATGGTCTGACTCCTATTGATGTATCTCTTCGATATGGTCCCTTTACTTCAAATTCTCTATACTCTTCCATGAATCTTGGTGGACTTGTTTTTCCAATTAGTATATCTCCACCCTGTACTGTTGATTCGGTTGCAATCACACCATCTTCTTCTAATAATCTATATGCCTTGTCTCCTCTAAATCCACGAATATTTCCTTCTGCAGTTGGAATCTCGAAATTATCCCTCATACCTCCAGGATATTGTTTTGCTTCAGCCTCATAGATTCTGTAGAAGAATGTTCTACCAAGTCCTCTATCAATTGAAGATTTACTTAGGACAATAGCATCTTCAATGTTATAACCGTCAAATGGTAATACTGCAACAACACAATTCTGACCAGCAGGTCTGTCCTCAAGTCCTAGAAGACCCATTGCTTTGGTATTAACAATTGGAGTCTGCGGATAAAGCATAAGGTGTTGTCGGACATATGTACTTGCATTCATAAGCGGAGTTGAGAAACCTAGGCTTTGTTTTGCCATTGCTGACTCGTATGTATTTCTTGGAGATTGGTTATGTTCAGGATATGGAATTATTGATGCACCTGCACCTAGAATTGCAGACGGGAATACTTCCATGTGAGTGTGTTTCTTTATATCAGTTTCGTCAATTGCAATGTAAGAGTTTTCTTCTTCATTAGCATCTACCAATTCAATTATTCCCATATGCAACAAATCTGTCCATGAAAGGAATTTCTTACTAACTTTATCGATTAATTCTTGTGTCAAGAGAATTTTATTATCTTTAATTACAATTAGAGGACGTAATACTCTTCCAGCATTACAGTTGACATAGAGTCTCTTAGTCGAGCCTTCAAAACTAGATTGATATAAGAAAATTCCAACGTGTGGATGAATCTTGAAATTTCTTCGGAGGTCTCTTAACGAGTCAACAAGCTTCTGTCCATCTTTAAAGTACCCAATTAATCTACCATCAACAAAAACTCTAGTTCCCTCTTTTTTCAATTCATCTTTTGCATCAGAGACGTAAGTTACACCCAAATCATAGAGTTTCTCAATTATATCCTCAGATGGAACATTAACAGAAATTATTGCTGATAAAGCCAAGTTCTTTACTAGTCCACAATTTGAACCCTCAGGAGTTTCACTTGGACATATTCTACCAAAGTGTGTAGCATGAAGATCTCTTGCTTCAAAATTAGGCTGACTTCTGCTCAAAGGTGATTGAATTCTTCTAAGATGACTAATGGTTGAAAGATAGTTAGTTCTATCAAGAAGTTGAGTTACACCAACTCTACCTCTACCCCAATTTCCAGTTGCAATAGCATTATTCATTTTATCAGTAACAATTCCAGGCCTAACAGCAGCCGCTACTGCATTAATGCCTCTCTTCTGTCCTGATCTTTCTAGTTGATATTTCATGTCACGAACCAAGTTTCTAAATGCGGTTCTGAAAAGATCAGCAAGCATTTGACCTGCAAATTTTATCACTTTATTTCCATAATGATCTTTATCATCAGGTGAAATCCATCCTAACTTTAATTCAATTAATTTGCATGTAGCTTCACCTAGAAAGAGTGCTTTTTCTTTTCTGTTATCAGGATGTTTACCAAGATGTGGAAGAAGACCCCAGTCAAGTAATGTTTCAGCTCTCTTAATTTGGAACTCTTCAAGCATACCAGGTGCAATTCTCTTACTAATGTAGACAATAGCATCTTTTGCAGTTGGTACATCACCTGATTTTTCAAACGAGCCTTCAAGCTCATCTTGAATGTTATCTACTAGAGATACAGAAGCAGCAATTTCTCTATCAGACTCTAGACCTAATGCTCGCATTAAAGTAACTACAGGAATATCGACAGGAGAGCCAGGAATCTTTGCAACGATAAGACCGTCATTTTTCATAATCAATTCTAGTTTTGCACGATAACCAACTATAGAAGAATAAACCTTAGCTTTGAAAACAGTATTACCACCAATAGTTTCTTTGTCTACAATAATTTTGTTGTAAGAAAGATCTTCTAGTCCTACTATAACTCTCTCAGAACCATTTATGATAAAGTAACCACCAGGATCGTTTGGATCTTCACCATGTTCTACAAGTTTTTGTTCAGAAAGATTATGCAATATACATGCATTAGATCTTACCATCACTGGCATATCTCCGATGTGAATGTATCTTGATTCAAGAATTTTTCCATCTTCTACAACACTTGCTTCAAGCATTATAGGCGAGGCATAAGTAACATTTCTTAATCGTGCTTCCATTGGTGCAATATGAGTGATTGATCCATCCAACTCCATCATACGTGGTTGTTGAAGTTTTACTTTACCAAGTTGAATTTTATATGGATATTCAGCACTTTCAATTTCAATATGTCCGACTTCATCAATAATACTTTGAAGTCCTCTTTCAAGGAATTCATCATATGAGTTAAGATGTTGTCTTGCAATTCCTTCTCTCTTTAGAATATCTTGAACAATAGGCCAGCGTTTATTTGAAATATTTACCATTATTCTTCCACCACATACCTATAGTAGAGACTCTCACCAGCAGTAGGACTCTTTCTTGTAATTTTTATCATATCACCGGGTTTTACTCCTAAACCTCGAATAGCTGGATCACTTACAAAGATTAGCGGCATTTCAGTAGGCTTTGTATGATATTTTTCAATAACTTTCATTGCTTCATCTTTATTGATTATCTCATGTTTTGGGACATAGATATGATCTGGAATGAGTATTTTCTCTTTCTTACTTATCATGATTAAAATCTCCTTTCAACATTAGCTGTAAACGCATAACTAATCCACAAACTAAGGTGAATCCACCGAGAGGTTAATATATATCTAATTGGAAGCGTGCCAAATTTAGTACCATTTGTCAATAATTTTTTCCGCAACTTTAAATAGCAAAAATAATCATTTCCAACCAGGATGAGTACTCGCTTTAAAGGATTTGCGTTACTTGCAATTCTGCTTTGCGCTATAGGAGTAATGCCCGTTTTTGCTTCTCCATACGCTCTAGGGAATACAGCAGGCACGTCAAATTCTACAACTGCTACATCTGGAAATACAAGTCCATCAAATACAATGTACAGTTCTTCGTCAGGGGCAATAATCGTAACAACTGACAAGACTTCATACAATGATGGTGACATGATTACAATATCAGGAAGTACACAAGATTACATTACTGATACAGCAATTACTGTCAAAATCATGAGTCCAATAGGAAACATTGTCAAGTTTGACCAAATTGCTCTAGGATCTGACAGAACCTATTCAACATCTGTAAAGGCAGCGGGTCCTTTATGGCAAGAAGCAGGTGCATATCAGGTATTTGTGCAATTTGGAAGCAAGGATAGAACAGCTCAGACAACCTTCCAATTCACTGGCTCTGCTGGTGGACAACAAGGACAGGCTGGAAATACTATGAAAGTGGACGGTACAGACCTTTCTGTGCAATATAGCATAACCAATGGCAAAGTCCTTGGCATAAAGGCAGACGTACAATCAAAGTCGCTTATTGTATCAATACAGACCACTGGAGATGGAGTATTAACAGTAACACTCCCAAGAGGACTTATTGACGCACAAGTAAATGGCCAAGATGACCACTACTAC
>JANXYF010000159.1 GCA_025350175.1 Nitrosopumilales archaeon
AATTCTGATGGGACTAACCATGTCTCCTGATAGTCTAAATTCTTGTCTACTAGGAGTATTCCAAGTCTGTATTTTTTTGCCATATCTATGATAAACTCTGAAAGCATGCTTTTTTCTAAAATTGAAGGTAATTCCAGAATATCTGTAGCCAAGAGCACTCGCGTACTTGGCATCTCTTTTTTTACACTAAAAATATCTTTTTGAATTTCTAGTATTGACTGTCTAGTAATTTCGGGTTGAATGAGAACAACGATAGCTCTTTTTTCTTTTCTTGCCACTAGATCAAACCTATACTGCGGATCAAAATCCAAGTAGGATGTATCATATTTTACATGCCATTGCATGTCCCTCAGATAATCTGCTACTACATCTTGTATCATCCCAAGTTCAAGTAAATCTCTGGTTAGTTCAACTCTTTTATGTGCTCTTAGTAATGATTTGAAATATTTATCAATTACTTGTTTGGAATACTTTGACATTTTTTCCTTCATGAAAATTGAATTGAGGAGAGTCTTGTTCTCTGAATATTTACTAAATGGATCTGGTTCTCTATCTTCCAACAATATATCGCAGAGTATCTAGTAAATAATCGCTCGTAGACAGATCTACTTCTGTTTTGGATAAAAAGATGGAATGAGGCAAGTCTGAGAGATAAGGTATTAATCATAAAAGATCATATGATTAGTATGGATTTTATACAAAAAAGCGAACCTATAGTTTCAAAACCTCTTTTAATTGCAGCAATGCAAGATATGGGCGATGTCGGAAGTATTGTAATTGATTTTATCAACTCAAATCTAAATACGTCAATATTTCGTGAAGTTCAACCATCGTATCCAGCATATGTGATTGACAATGGGGGATACATTGACATTCCAGAAGACAAATGGGACTATAGATATGCAAAAGACATTATTGTATTTGGGGGAGGTTCCGGCCAACCCTCATCTACTGAAGAGCTCAACGTATTATGCCATGATGTGATAAATGTTGCAAAAAAATATTCTACAAGATTTATCTACACATTTGGTGGTTTTCATACTCAAAAACCAATTGATGGCGAACCTAAAACATTTGTCACTACTACATCTAAAGATCTTACAGAACAGGTACGAAAACTTGGAATTCTAACTACCCCTGAGGCTTCTATTATTACGGGATTTAATGGATTGATACTTGGATTTGCAAAGATGAATGGAATACAAGGAATTGGTTTGTATGCAGAATTAAATGAACCCAAGATTCCACAGTATCGTTCTGCAAAGAGTATACTCAAGACACTTGAAAAACTAACATATAGAAAGTTTGGTGATACATCTGATCTAGATTCTATGGCTAAAGATGTAGAGTCACGTAGTAGCGGAAAACGCTTTGATCCTGATAAAAGCTATTCTACTTGATCTAATAAAATTAAAGAAATTTTTCCAATTAGCTGTATTTTATAGATTAATCGGTCTGAATCTTGTAACTGTCACTATTGCTACGATAGCTATTACTAATACTATGGCAGCTATTGGTCCAAATTCTGGCACTACCGTAGTTCCAACAATTGATATGTTCTCTGTAAGAGGATTGATTGGTATTGATATTGCCGTATCTCCTGATTCATCTGTTGTAGTGTAATTTGTAATTATCTGACCATCTTCAAAAACTCCAATAAATGGACCGCTGATTAGTCCAGTAGGTAGTTTTAGAATCAATGTGCTATTTGTATCAGTCTTTCCAACCAATACGAAATCTATGGACTTGTCTTTTGTAGTAACTGATGAACTTACTATGTTCTTTACTGAGGAGTATTGTACATCATATGTTGTCATTCCATCTCCTGCATCTTTTCCAACGCCTGAAATGATCTTGTAATCTTCAGCAAACGAGGAACCTATCATTGGAGCAAGTAAAATTATGATTGCAGCAACGATTGTTATCTTGAGCATGTCTAGAATTTCTTTATTGGATTAGTTAATGAGCTTGGCTAATTATTTTAACGAAACTGCGAATCTCTTTGAAGCTTCTAGTAGGTTCTTTATGTCCGACTCTGAATGTACGTATGATATTGCTCCCAGTTTTCCTGGTAGAAAGAATATCTTCTCTTTTGCAATCAATTCAAAATGATATTTTTTTAGGATCTCTGTATTGCACTTTGATGCTTCCTCTGCATTTGTAACCTGTGTTACACCATTTGCCAAAAAATGTGGCATAAACAATGAACCCATTCCTGTAATTACTGCTTTACCTTGTAATATCTTTGATAATCCTTTCCTTGTCTCTTCCCCCAGCCTTCCAATTTTTTTATAAACTGGAGCAGAGTTTTTTCTTAAAAATTTTAACATTGCTTTTCCAGACGTCATGGTCATTGGATTGGCAGAAAATGTTCCTCCGCCAATATACGATCTATCTGTTCTTTTATTTGAGTTAGTATCGATAATTTTCATCACTTCTTCTTTTCCACAAATAACTCCTATTGGAAATCCTCCACCAACGATTTTTCCTAATGTTACAATGTCTGGGTCAAGTTCCATTGTTTTGTAAAGACAGCCAAATCTAAATCTAAATCCTGTAACAATCTCATCTAAAATAAAAAGTGAATTGTTACCATGAGTAAATTCTTGAATTCCTTTTAGGTATTCTTTTGTTGCCGGAATACAACCTGCGCCACCAAGCAATGGTTCTATTATCATACCAGCAAGGTTACTTTTTACAGATTCTAAAATTGAAATTGATTTTTCTAAATTGTTATACGGAATTGAAATTATGTTATCCTCGTCTGTTAGTCCTGCGCTCTCTGACTGATCAAATGGATAGTTGACTGATTTTAGTAAATCAGTCGTATACCCATGCCATCCGCCCTCAATTTTTGCAATTATTTTTTTTCCAGTCTTTGCTCTTGCAATTCTTGTTGCATACATTGTTGCTTCAGTTCCAGTAGAAACATAACGAATTTTTTCAGCGACGGGAACTGCTTCTTGTATTAATTCAGAAAACTCTATCGTGTTTTCGTTTACGGTTCCATGCATCCAACAATGCCGAATTTGTTTTTTGACCTTGTCTGCAACCTCTGGTGAGGCATGACCCAAAATTAGGCTCCAATGACCCATCCAATAATCTGTGTATTTGTTACCATCTACATC
>JANXYF010000173.1 GCA_025350175.1 Nitrosopumilales archaeon
GTATACCAAAAGAAGCTGATGTAACCAAGATAGATTATGAAGGACCAAGGATTGCAATCTATACAAAGAATCCAAAATATCTGATGGAACATAACGAAGTAATCTCTAACATGGTAAATATCATCAAAAAAAGAATTGTAGTCAGAACCGAAGAATCAATCCGAAAAAATGAAGAAGAATCAAGACAGATTCTAACTCAAATGCTTCCAAAAGAAGCAGAGCTTGGAGGAACTTTCTTTGATACTGCAACAGGTGAGATGACAGTTGACGTTAAGCGTCCATGGCTTCTTAACAATCCTGAAGCCTTTAACATGCCAGAAATTGTCTCAAAGACTGGCTGGAGAGTACGAATTAGAAAGGCAACTGCAAGTCAGTCTTCTACAATTCAAACTATTAATTATAATCTAAAAATTTCCTCAACTGAGAGAAGCAAACACCTCAGACAGGTAGGTGAGCAAATATTCAGACCAAAACTCTCTGAAGATGCCGAAGTCTCACTTATGACATTGGGAGGCTTTAGCCAAGTAGGAAGATCCTGCATGTTGCTTACCACTCATGAAAGCAAGATCCTAATTGACTGTGGAATCAATCCTGGTGCAA
Organism: Nitrosopumilales archaeon; assembly: GCA_025350175.1. Lineage (GTDB taxonomy): Archaea > Thermoproteota > Nitrososphaeria > Nitrososphaerales > Nitrosopumilaceae > Nitrosotalea. Next base: position 601 of record JANXYF010000173.1, read on the forward strand.
GAAATCCAATTGATGCATATCCAAGACTTGACTGGCCAAACATAACACTTGACGAACTTGACGCTGTAGTAATCAGCCATGCTCACCTAGACCACACAGGATTTCTGCCAGTTTTGTTCAAGTATGGCTACAAGGGTCCTGTCTATTGTACTGAGCCAACCCTGCCTATGATGAACCTAATTCAGCTTGATGCGATAAAAGTTGCAGCGGCACAAGGTAGAGTTCCACTATATTCTGAGCGTGATGTCAAGCAAGTCATGAAGCAGACTATACCATTATCATATGGAACTGTAACTGACATCTCACCTGATATCAAACTAGTATTCTCAAATGCAGGACACATTTTGGGTTCTGCAAGTTGCCACTTCCATATAGGAAACGGTAATCATAACTTTGTCTATACGGGGGATCTAAAATATGGAAAATCTATGCTATTTGAGAGTGCTTCTTGGAACTTTCCAAGAGTAGAAACCTTGCTAATTGAGAGTACTTATGGTGCAAAAGAAGACATCCAATCATCAAGAGAAGAAGTAGAAGCCGCATTTATCAAATCAGTAAATGAGACATTACGAAATGGCGGAAAGGTACTCATTCCAATTCCTGCAGTAGGCCGTGCACAGGAACTATTGATGGTAATCGATCAATACATGAAACAAGGACAACTAATGGAAGCTCCTGTATTTACAGAGGGAATGATCTCAGAGGCAACTGCAATTCATGAGTCTTATCCAGAGTATCTTGCACGAGAACTCCGACAAAAGATCCTTGAGACAGATGACAATCCATTTGATTCTGAATATTTTACAAACATTGAGCATTCTGACGCAAGAGAAGAAGCATTACGTGAAGGACCATGTATAATCCTAGCAACATCTGGTATGTTAGAAGGTGGACCAGTACTTGAATACTTTAAAAATATTGCACCAATCCAGAAAAACAAGATCTTGTTTGTATCATACCAAGTAAATGGAACTATGGGAAGAAGAGTTCTTGATGGCTCAAGACAAGTCTCTGTTGTCGGAAAAGACGGAAAAATTGAAGTAATCAATATCAACTGTTCAACTGAAAAACTTGATGGATTTAGTGGTCATAGTGATTATAACCAATTAATGTCATATATTCATCGACTCAGACCAAAACTTAGAAGAGTAATTGTAAATCACGGTGAGCGACGCAAGTGTGAAAACTTGGCAAGCTCAGTACACAGAATGTTTAGAATCGCAACAACCTGTCCACAAGTACAAGAAGGAATTAGACTACTTTAGATCGTACTCGGCTCTCCAGATCTTTACTCCAGATGGAGTAACAATGATCCTTTCTTCACCAAGTCTTGCAATATCCGCATCTGCATTTTTTGCAATGTTATAGATCTCTTCTACTGCCTTCCTAAGCTCATCCACATTTTTTTGTGCAAGTGGAGTTACCCTGAGAACCAGAATCATTCCCTTTTTGATATCCTCCTTTACACTGTGGACATCACTGTAATCCCTCAAAGTTATTGCCTTGAGGTAAGTGGGAGCCTTTTGTGTTTGCATACCATTTGTAAGCGATCAACTCCCTCAAAAAGTCTTTGCAGTCAAATGCAATTCACCGATTGGGTTGTATGACTAAATTCTATAGTGGAGGTACTCTGACTCTCCAACTGAGGCAGTAGAAATCTCTGACTTTGCATCATTCTTTTCTGTTAGAACTATACATGCCAAGTCCTTTGGTGCATCAGAATATCGTAATGTGATAGCTGCAGCTAATTCGAGATTCTTCTCAGAATCCTCGCCACGTAACATTGAGATTGGACCGACATGGTCCTTTGTATCAAACAAAACATCACCAGGTAATGCAAGAGCTTTTAGCATTTCATTTTCATCCTTGTGTCTTCCAACAATTAATTTTGTTTTTTCATCAAACCTAAAATGTCTTCCAATCTTTAGAAGATCAATATCATTTGTTGTCGGTGTCTCAATATGATGGAAAAGATCTTTTGCTCTAATTGCAAATGCTGGATCAGTTAGCAAACATCCACCTCCTGCATTTGGTGGATTATCAAAACCAAATTCTTTTGCCATCTTCAATTGTTCCTTTCTTGAACGTCCACGGATCATTCCGAGATTTTCTCTTTTTATTATTCCATCAATTTCAGGCTGTGTTGGTGGTAATAATGCGGCAGAAAGTGGTCTTACTATAATTCCTTCCAGTCCAGATTCTTTTTCTATTGTTTTCAGAGCTGGAGCAAACTGACTCATTGGTCTTTGACCGAGAACTTCACCTGATATTATAAATTCTGCACCAATATCGTCCATTACTTTTTTTCCAGCCTTGAACATCATTGATCTACAATCAATACATGGATTCATACCAGATCCATAACCATGCTTTGGATTTTTTAGCATCTCGATATAATCATCGCCAAGATATACAGTTTTTAGTTCAACACCTAGTGAATCTGCAGTCTCTCTGATTTCAAACCCACAACCTCTTCCACAATCAAAATCACAAAACGGAGTTTTTATTGCAACAGCAGTAACATCAAATCCTTGGTTTTGCATCATTTTTACTGCTAGTCTACTGTCAAGTCCTCCTGATAGTAATGCTACGACTTTATTTTTCTCTTCCACAAATCCAGAAAGTCTTTTTCCAATATCTAAACCTTCCAGCAAATGTAAAATAGTAAAGGGTTTGAATTGTTGTATTGAATCAACGTAGAAAGAATCTACTGAAATATTGTAGTGATATGGGATGTGATACGTTAGTTGCCTTTGAGCCTGAAAATCTATTTTACATGACTGGATTTTGGGGTGAAGCAATTACAATATTGGATAAAACTGGCTGTACCATTATCTCCCCAGAGCTTGAGATGGGACGTGCAAAAGATGAATCTACAGGCTGTGAGGTAGTCAAGTCTGAGCGTGGAAAGGGCTCTCTTGCTACACTTGTCAAAATGCTAAAAGGAAGAAAAGTGTGTACAGACAGCGACAGTTACAACATAGTAGAGAGCCTAAAGAGATCCCTTACTTCTGTACGTTCCTCAACTGAGCCATTTTATCGTGCAAGACAAGTAAAAGACTTGCAAGAAATTGCTCTGTTACGAAAGGCATCTTCGATACTAGATGAAATGTACGAGATGTGTGTAGATGAATTAATGATAGGCCAGTCAGAGGCCCAACTTCAAACCATATTGATGCAATATGCAATGGAGAGAGGAATGTTTTCTACTGGATACAAGTCAACACTACACCCGTTGATTATTGCAGGTGGTCCAAATGGTTCTTTACCGCATGCACAAGTAACTGATCGAAAATTCAAAAGTGGTGACATGATTGTAGTTGATCTTACTTTACGATACAAGGGATATGTCTCTGATGCAACTAGAACATTTGGTCTTGGCTCAGTATCAGCCGAAGCAAAAAAAGTCTATGAGATTGTACGACGATCACAAGAAGCTGGACTAAAAGCTGTCAGACCCAATATATCCTGCAAATCTGTAGATGATGCTTGTAGACAAGTAATTGAAAAGAAAAAGTATGGAAAATATTTTATCCACTCAACAGGTCATGGCATAGGACTTGAGGTACATGAACTTCCAAATCTTGGTCCATCAAGCAAAGCTATATTATTAAAAAACATGGCAGTAACTGTAGAACCTGGAATATACATTCCACGAAAGTTTGGTGTAAGAATCGAAGATTCTGTTATAGTTGGAAACAAAGTCGAAGTTATACACAAGTTTACAAAAGAATTGATTGTAATCTAATAAGCCAATGTTCAAACAGTACTAGTGTATCTGAATACTATGGCAGTACATGTTATTTATAGAACAATTGTTAGGACAGTAAAAGCGGGCAAGTTATTGGAACCTTTTTCTTTAAATGATCTCATCAAGGCATGTCCATATTTGAATAAATACACCTGTATGGTATTTTTGTCAAAACATAGACAAGGTAATCCAAGTGAAACTTCTCAATTATTTGAAATGGATTCAGATGGAAAGTTCAAACTAATTAGGCCTTTACAATATGATCTCTAGTGTACAATTTGTTTTTCTATTTCATTTTTGATAAACTTTACAACTTTGGATTTACTTTTCCATCCTGACTCACTAGTAGTTTTTGAATTAACAACTATCACACTATTGTAATCAGGATTTTCCTTGTATCGCTTTGTACCAATATCATTTGCAATAACAAGATCACAACCTGATTGTTTAATTTTCTCTCTTGCTTTTTCTATCAAATCTTTTTTAGATACATTTGCCTCTGCCTTGAATCCTACAAGAAAGACATTACTCTGAATCTTTTTTACATCATTAATCATCTTAGGTACTCTTTTTAGTTTCAAAGAAATTCTAAGAAGATCACTATCGAGTTTTGTTCTTTTTGGTTTTTCTGGAGTATAATCAGAAGCTGCTGCTGCAAGTATAACAATGTCAAACTTTTGCTTCATCTCTTTTCGTAGTGCGTCACTCATCTCACCACTAGTCTCTACTCGTATTACCTTGACACCTTTTGGCGGAATCTCTATTCCAGGACCATAAATCAAGGTGACCTTGGAGCCAGCTGATACAAATTCTGATGCAAGTAATACTCCGGTCTTACCTGTACTTTGATTTGTTATAACTCTCACAGGATCGATATACTCTATGGTAGGGCCTGCAGTGATGAGTACTTTCTTTCCCTTGAGAACAGATGAAGAGCCAAACTTTTGTAACGTATAATCAAGTATCTCTTCAGGTTCTGCAGCTTTTGCCTTTCCCTCAACAAAGTTTGGAGTAATAAAATCAACTTTATTTTTTAGAAACTCTATATTTTTTATGACTGCAGGATTTTCATACATTGCCTGATGCATTGCAAGTCCTATTACAATTGGAATCTTGGAACCCAGTCCAACACTTAACACAGTAGAGATTGGGGTATCATCAATTCCATTTGCTAATTTGCCAAGTGTATTTGCAGTACATGGGTATACTACAATACAATCAGACTGTTTGTAATCTGCAACCTTGATGTGCTCTAAATTGCCAGTTAGTTTTGTAATTACTTCATTTCCTGTTGCCCATTTGAAGTAACTTGGTTTTATCAAGTCAGTTGCAGCTTTACTTGCAACACAAGTAACATCTGCGCCATGTCGCATAAACAATCTAGCTAGTTCAATTGACTTGTATGCAGCAACACTTCCTGATATGCACAAAATAATTTTCTTTCCTGCAAGCTCAGTACCATCAGAGCCTACTATATCTAAAGAAGGATGTTTTTTAGACAATCTCTTTTTTCAACCTCTCCAGCTCAGTTTTATCCATGGAAAAAGAGTGTTCTATACCAGGAAACTTGCCTGATACTACATCATTTTTGTAAGACTCGATAGCTTTTACAATATCTAAAGATAATTCGAGATATCTTTTTGCAAATTTTGGTTTAATTTTTTCGTATAATCCTAAAACATCATGAACTACAAGCACTTGTCCATCACAATCAGGTCCGGAACCTATGCCAATTGTTGGAATTCTAATAGAGCTTGAAATAATCTTTGAGACCTCTTTTGTTACCATCTCAAGTGCTATACTAAATACACCTACCTCTTCAAGGGCTTTGGCCGATTCAATTAGCTTAACTGCAGAATCTTTTGTCTTTGCCTGAACCTTATAGCCCTCTTGTAATGTTGTAGTCTGAGGCTGAAATCCAATATGTCCCATCACAGGAATTCCAATCTCAACAATTGCATGTATTGTATCTTTAATCTCAACTCCTCCCTCAAGCTTTACTGCATCTGCACCTGACTTGATTAATTTTCCAGCATTTTCAATTGCTAGTGATTTACTAGATTGGTATGACATGAAAGGCATGTCAGCTACAACAAGGGCATTTTGTCTTCCTCTTGCAACTGCTTCTGTAAAAAGACACATCTGTTCCATTGTAACAGGAATTGTATTGTCATATCCTAACATCACCATTCCAGCACTATCACCTACAAGTAACATGTCAACTCCGGCTTTGTCACAAAGCTGTGATGTGGTATAGTCATATGCAGTGATAACAGTAATCTTTTTAGAATTTTTCATCAATAAAATATCTCTTACAGATTTAGGCATTAGCCATTTTCCTCAAATTTTTTCTTATGATAAGAATTGATTTTTTCAAATTCTTTTTGTTGTCAAACTTTTTCTCTACTAGATCTTCTTTTGATAATTTTTTACATGTATCAATTAGTATTTTCATTCCACGTATGACATTATCTACAATTGTGATATCTGCAGTCTGTGAAGTTCGTGACATTGGATTCAAATCAAATGTAATTACTTTTTTACCAAATTTCTTTAATGTAATAGTCCTGTCACCGTCCTCTAATGGAACTAGAACAACATCTGCAGAAAATATTCCTCGTTTGTCTACGATTCTTCTTGCACTGTCAAGTTTAGGAATTCTCTTTGAAAATTTAGGTGTAATTCCCAATATTTCTTTGGCACCATTTTTTTTCAGAGCTTGTGTTATGACCTTTTTTCGTTTCTCACTTGCATAAAACAGATTTACCTCAATTTTTGCGCCTGTAACTTTGGACAACTCTACTATCTCTTTTGGACAGAGAGCAGCAATATTGCCATTTACTGATATTACAGGTAATTTAGCCATGACAAGTGCTCTTGCTGCAGCCTTGATTGCCTTGTAAGCAGTCTTTGATGTCTTTTCGCCAATGAGGTAATCAAACATCTCACCCCTTCCATGGGCCAAAAGACCCTCTTCTACAACTAGGCCATCTCTAAATCCCTGGACAAGCTTTTCTCTGATATACAGGGATGCAGCCCTAGGATGTGTTTTTGGAATTAACACTAGGAGACTCTAACTCCGCTCTTGTCTATCTCTGTCTTGATTATTATTCCGTCATATTTTTCTAAAATTTTCATCACTTGAGATTCTTTTGTTTTTGGGACTAACGTAAAAATAGTCTCTCCAAACATTGCAACTCCTGACTTGAATCCATTTTCTGCCAAGTCATTAATTACTTGCTGCATTTGGGATGTAATTACATCGACATACTTTGCAAACTCAAGTGACATATCCAAAAATTGCATCTGATCTCTTGACTTTAGTAACTTTGTAACCATCTTTCCCCCAAGACCATTTATCTTTGAAAGCTCAGTCTTGATGAACTGTTTTGTTGATATTGGAGAAAAACAAATTACAATTGCAGAATAATCTGTGTGAATTTTTTGTATACTTCCAATTCCTGGAGCCCCATGTTTTGTTCTAATTTCAAATCCTCCATGATATGATGACAGTACAGTTCCAAGTCCTGTTTTGCAGTAAATTTCTGCATTATGTGCAATTTGGCCTATCTTTGTTCTGGATAGACTTGTCCCAAGTGCTTTGTTTAATGCAAATGCCAAACTTAGTGCAACAGCACCACTTGAGCCAAGACCATAACCCACTGGAATTGTAGTGTCATGTTCAATATCTAAAAAATAATTTCCTTGTACAATTTTAAAAAATTCCTTTACAACAAATTCTGAAACTTGAGTGTTATCAGATTTGTAACCAATAACTGTAATTTTGAATCCCGATTTGTCAGAGCTTGTCACCTTTACCTTTGTAGTTACACCTTCTTTGATACAAAATCCTGCACCGATTGAACCCTTTTGCTCAGGCTCTCTTGGCTCTATTTCTGCTTTGAAAAACCCAGTAATGTGACCTGGCGCAAAGGCTACTGCCTGCATGAATAGCTTAAACTAGTGAAAAAATATAAAAATGATCATTAAATAATATAAATCAGTATAAATTGACTAAATTTATTCGACGCCTACAGAGAATAGGAAGCAGCATCCTAGTATCTCTTCCAATAGAGTGGGTTCAAGCAAACAAACTTGAAAAAAGTGATGAAGTTGAGATTGAAACTGGAATCAACAGTGTCTCAATTACTCCAACTGGTGGTAGCAGACCCCTAAATGAAGTTGTAATAGAATATCCCGTTTCAAAACAAGAAAATATTAGTGCTTATGTTACAGGTGCGTATCTAATCGGTTACGATTTAATAAAGATAAAAGGAAAATCATCAATCTCAGTCGAGGACAGGGAAAAGATTCGAAGATTAATGCGTAGACTTGTTGGAATGGAAATAGTTGAGGAGGATGCATTAAATGTAAATGTACAATTTCTATTAGATGCAACAACACTGAGTCCAGATAAAATCCTCAAGAGAATGAGTTCGATTGTTCTTGGAATGTTTCATGATACAATATCATGTCTTATCTCTGATGACAAGTCAGTATTACAAACAATGTCAAGTAGAGATGATGAAATTGATAGGCAGTATTTTTTGCTTGTAAGATTAATTCGAAGTGCAATGGTTGACAAGAAACTTGCCACTGCACTAAATTTAGGGAATATAGATATTCTGGACTATAGAGTGGCTGCAAACTTGCTAGAGACTGCAGGTGATACAATTATTGAACTAGCGCACTCTATCTCAGAGTTGTCAATGCCAAAGGCTGATTTGAAAAAACTCTATAATGTTGCAACTGAGATAGAAGATGTTCATGAAAAATCAATTACATCATTTATTGAAAACAATAGAAAACTTGCAATTGAGGCAATAACACTTCATAGAAATTATCAGAAAAAGATCTCAAGTGTTGGTTCTACACTTGATCCAAAAAAACAAGGGTCAATGCAATTGATAAATCTTGTATTTACATTTGAAAAATTATCTAGATGTTGGGCAGATGTTGCCGACTTGGTAAAACCAGTTTATACCTGATATTTTTTCTTAATTGCATAAGTCAGGATAGCACATATTGTCTTTGAATCGGTAATTTTTCCAGACATTATCATCTTGACTACCTTTCTGAAATCAATCTTGACTACAGACATTATCTCATCATGGTCAAGCTGCAGACTACCTACTTTTTTGATTCCTGATGCGACATAGCAATGGATGATTTCCGTATTGTATCCAATTGAAGGATAGTACTTGATCAAAGGTATCATCTTCTTTGCTGTATATCCTGTCTCCTCACGAAGTTCCCTGTGGGCACATTTTAGGGGTTTTTCTCCCTTTTCAAGCGTTCCAGCAGGAATTTCAAGTACATATCCATGCAGAAATCTATGTTGTCTTACAAGTAGTACTTTACCATCCTCAATGGCAAGTATTGCGGCTGCACCTGGATGCTCTATTACCTCTCTTGTAACTTTACGTTTGTTAATGGATAAAGTGTAAAGACTCAGTGAGAGAATTCTTCCTTTGAAGACATTTTTTCTCATTTTATGAAATTACAAAATAATATGTTATGAATGTATCTCAGGCATTAAATGCAGTCTCTTTGATTTTTTGGCTTGTACAATTGCATCTCTTGCCCATTTTTGTGGAAATGTTATAGTCTTTGGCATGAATAAATCAACTGACTGTATGCCTTCAATTTCATGTACCTTTTGAGCAAGATCATCCATCTTGTACACATTATTTGTATACATGAATAAAACAATCTGGTTCATATGTACAAAGGGTTTTTGTAAAAATGATTCCAAAAATACTTTGTCAAGTTTTGCAAGTGTTTTCTTGATGTCTCCTTTTACTCCAACCAAAACTGCAAATGGAATAAACTCTCCCATGTTTTTTGGATTATATATTAACGTAAATTGTATTGCTTCATCATTTTGTAATTTTTCAAGTGAGCGAGCTATGGTCTTTGTTGAAAAGCTAGATTTTTTTGCAATCTCCTCTATTTTTAATCTTGGGTCTTTGAGCAAGATATCAATTATTTCAATATCTGTTTTTGTCAGATCTGATCTTATCTCTGGATTTTTTGCTTCAAATATACTAAGCACTCTAACATCACGTAACAAGCTTTGTGCAAGTTCCATCTTTTTTGTAGGATCTTCTTTTACTACAATGCTGCAAACAGTAATTCCACCAACACATGGAACAACATAAAATGGTTCTCCGACCAATCTTATTTGATCTAAAATGTGGTCCATCTCTTTTCCAACAACTACAAAATACAAAACACTATACCCCAAAACAGGTGGTTCAATTTTCAATGCGAACTCTTCAATTATTTTATTCTGAATCATTTTTTGTATTCTTGATTTTACAGCAACACCTGAGATACCAATCTCGCTGCCTATTTGGCGATCTGGTTTTCTACAATTATTTAGTAAATGTGAGAGAATTTGTATATCTAATTTGTCCATTCCTTATAGTAATGCCTCATTAATTATATCAAAATAAACATCTTGTATATATAAATGTCTGATATAGTGGTAAATTCATCATATAACATTAAATATCAGACTAATTATGATCGTCTGTTGGATTACAGGGCACAAATAGGTATTAGGTTCATCACTAGGCGTAAAGGCAGTCTTATTGCAGCAAGTCTAGCAGTTGCGATTGCAATACTTGTAGTTCAAGTAAATTCTGTCATCTTTCAAGGACTATATGATGCTATAGTTCGTGACCAGATTAACTATCGATTTGGACATGTTTACATTACAAGACAAGAAGACTTTATCACAAAATCTGACTTTATGTTGATAAACTGGCTTGAAAGAATTCCATATGTACAAGCTGCTGCTCCAAGAATAGATACTTCTGCTTCAATTAATGCAACAATAAATGGTCAGATTATACGCGATTACCAAGTACCTGTTATCGGCGTTGATCCTATTTTGGATAAACAAGCTTCTACAATGTCTCAAACTGTTGGAGATGGTCAGTATGTTTCATTTAGAAATTCAGCAGTATTGGGAGCAATTGTAGATAGGGATCTTGGATATCCACAAGTGGGAGATACAATCAAACTGAAATTCAAAGATCAACATGGTAATGATATATTACGAAGATTAACAATAGTTGGAATAACTGCAACTGCAGGTTCGGTTGGTCTTGACAATAGTGTTATTATGAATATTGATACACTCCGTGAAATAATAGATAGACCACATCAAACACAATCGATTATTGTTAGACTAAATGATCCAACAAAAGATAGTGATGTAAAAGCTTTGTTTCTTAGTGCATTTCCATCAAATGCCGATAAATTCAAGGCACAGACAATAGAAGAATCCGCAGAGACAACATTACGTGGTTTTCGTTCTGGTATTGCTCTGATTAATCTAGTTGGATATTTTGGCATGATGTCATCAGCATTTGCAGTTGTCACTATACAGATGATGCAGGTAACAAGTAAGACACGTGACATTGGTGTAATGAGAGCAATTGGAGCAAAAAGAAAAGATGTGTTACTAGTTTTCATATTTCAAGGAATGGTAATTGGTGCAATAGGTGCAGGACTTGGAACTGTTATGGGTGTTGCATATACTGTATATGCAAAAGAGACTCATATGACATTTAGTGGCAGTTTACCCTTAGAGGTCAAGTACAATTGGCCAGGCATAATACAGACAGATATCATGGCATTTGCGCTTGCTATTATAGCGTCAATCTATCCTGCATACAAGGCTACACAACTACAACCAGTGGAGGCTATGAGAGTTGGCTGATTACGTCTTGGAAGTAAAAAATGTCGATAAGGTTTATGGTCAAGATGAGACTGAAGTGTACGCCTTACGAAATCTATCATTTAGCGTAAAACGGGGGGAATTTATGCTAATTGTTGGAAGTTCAGGTTCTGGAAAATCTACACTACTTAACATGATTGGGTTACTTGATAGACCAACCAGAGGTAAGGTGATAATTGATGGAGTTGATACATCTGTACTTAACGATAATCAACTTTCTTCGTTTAGAAATTCAAAACTTGGATTCATATTTCAATCTTCAAATCTCTTGTCAGATCTTACTGTTCTTGAAAACGTAACACTACCAAGAAAGATTCAAGGGTCAATGCAAAATGCCGTAGAAGAATCAAAATCATTACTTAAAACAGTAGGACTAGAAAGTCAGATGCATAAATTTGGAAACCAAATATCTGGTGGGCAAGCTCAAAGAGTAGCAATCACACGGGCTCTTGTAAACAAGCCAGCTGTTGTTTTGGCAGATGAACCAACAGGAAACTTGGATTCAGTATCAGCAGAGGCTACTATACAGTTACTAAAGTCCTTGAATCGCAAGCTATACCAGACTTTTATTATTGTAACACACGATCGACATCAATTTAGCGAAGTGGATAAAGTAGTAACAATAAAAGACGGTAGAATTGTAAAAGAAGAGATGGAGGCAAGTTTGATTTGATCTACAAAACCATTGTATTAGCAGTTCTATTACTGACAGGACAAATTATTATTCCAAGTTATGCAACATCTGGAGAAATACTAACACCGCCAGTCTCACCATTTGGAAATGATTACGTTGATGTGAAATTACTTGATACATACTTTGGAAACTTTGGACAAAAAATAGAAGTAGAGCCAGGTGACAAAAATGTTCCACTTACAGTTGTATTCTCAAATTCTGGTTCTCAAGATATATCTGGAATCCAAGGTTTTCTTAGCTTACCAGTAGGATTTTCAGGAGCTACCTCAAGCAATGGACTAATAGAGGCTGATAATGCCCAGACAGCTACTACAGGACAATCCTTTGCACTCACTTTCTTTGTGAATATAGACAAATCCATAAACATTCATGATTATTCTGGAACAGTCAAGGTTACATATTCTAGGGTACGAGAAAATGGAGAACGTTCAACATTTCTTGACGTTAATTTTAAAATAACAGGGAAAAGTTCGTTTAACGTAAAAGCAGTAAATCCATTCTTAATACCTTCATCAAATAACGACGTAAAAATTCAAATCTCAAACTCGGGCTCTGCTCCTCTGAATAATGTGGTTGTTGATATTCTAACCCAAAATAGTACTGGTGCTGCAAGTGGGATAGTGCTAGATCAAAATGAATGGAAAGTTGGAAATGTATTGCCTGGTTCTTCAAATACATTCTCGATAAATGCATTTATTCCACAAACCCTGATAGGCCAAACCCTTCATCCGACATTTAAAATATCATACCTTGATGGACAAGGAAACCAAGTTACTACAACAAGGACTGTAGACTTTGTAGTAGGTCCTGCAAGCTTGACTTCCACCATTGTGATATCCTCATCACCTTATCTCTTGTCTGCCGTAATGCAAAATTTGACTCTAGGAATTGAAAATAAATCTCCATCAAAGATCACTAACATAGGTATTTCAATCAAGCCAAATTCTGACAGTTTAAAAATTCTTCAAGATAACAGATGGTTCATAAAGGAAATCAATCCACTTGAAAAGACTAACCTTGTAATTCCAGTATTTGCTGACAAAAGCATTGAAGGTCAAGCAGTCAACTATGATGTTAACATCTTGTATACAAAAGATGGATCTACTGTAATTGAAAAACAGAATTTTGCAACCTATATTCGAGGAGTGATTGATATCTCAGTCAGTGATATTGGAGTATCAGAAATTGCTGGCAAGAAGATGATAATAGGAAATGTTCTCAATCAAGGAAACGTCAAGGCTCAATTTGGTCAAGTAACTGTAATACCTTTGGATAATTCCATTATCAAGCAGTCATCTCAGTATATTGGTGATATAGATATAGATGCACCAGTTCCATTTAACATACCAATAAACTCTGATACGCCACCAGTTGGTGATCAAAAAGTTCAGGTGACACTAACTTGGAAAGATACACTACTACAGCAACACACTATAACTGAAATTGACATAGTATCTTTTGGAACTCCAAAGACTCAGTCAGGTGATGGTTCTAATTCCAATCAACTTCAGATAATAATTCTTGTAGCAATTGCAGCAGGAATTGGTGGAATTGTATTCAAGGTAAGAAAGAAAAAGATTCCATTAGAAAAGAAAGTACAAGAATCAAGCTAAGGATATATTTACTCGAAAGATATTTTTTGATACATGATATGGGATGAAATTGAAATCCCGAAAGAAGTTCGTCATTTCATGCCTGAAGCTGCAGAAGAAACAGTTTTGGGTCAAAAAAATGGTGCGACAAAACAATATCGCTATGGAAATCTACACATTCGAGAATATGATGACAAATATCTTGTTCACATGGACAAGGTTGATCCAAGACAAGACCCAATAGGTCATCTAGTACGTGATGCTCCTGAAATCCTAATTGGTGTTGCAAGCGGAATAATTGCTGGAAAAAAAGTTGCATCAAGTATTTACAAATTGCAAAAAAACATACCTCTCTCAAAAAGTACATCTATTTTAGCTGGACTTGTAGCATCTGCAATAGCAGGATATGCAAGTTATTCTTTGGTAAAAAAACTCAAAGAGTTCTAGGAGGGGATTACAATTTCAAAATTTCATACAATTCGAACCTTTCTTAAACTCATGCCGGTTGTATTTGCTTTAAGAAAAGATAGAAGAGAATGGGTAAGAAAGCAAGGAAAAAATGTCGATCTAAAAAGATATCAAAAAAATGCAAGAAAAGCTCTCAAGACATTCATATCACTTGGTCCTGTTTACATAAAATTAGGTCAGTGGTTATCATCAAGGGCAGATATTTTACCACAGCCATATCTTGAAGAACTTGCAAAACTCCAAGATGAAGTTCCTGCTGAGTCTTTTGACAAAGTAAGACCAATTATAGAAAAAGATCTGGGACCAATAGATCAAAGTTTTGATTCTGTTGACACTGAAGTAATTTCTGGTGCATCACTTGGACAGGTATACAAAGCAAAGTTGCGGGGAAATGATGTTATAATAAAAGTCAAAAGACCTGGAATTGAAAAAGTAGTCGAAGAAGACATTCGTGTTCTTAAAAAAATTATTCCGTTTGCAATGAAGTTTGTTGATCCAAATCTTAGATATTCTGCAGAAGCAATGCTTTCACAATTTATCGAGACAATCCATGAAGAAATGGACTATAGAATTGAATCTAAAAATCTTAAAGCAATAAAGAAAAACATGGAAGGCTATCCAAAACTAAGAATTCCGTCTGTAATAGATGATAGATCAAGCCAGAATATACTCACCATGGAGTACCTTCCTGGCATCAAGATAACAAACGTAAAGGCACTTGATGAGGCAGGAATTGATAGAGAACAGCTTGTTGTAAGGACTCACAAGGTGTTTTTTACAATGTTATTAAGACACGACTTGTTTCATGCAGACCCTCATCCTGGAAATATAGCTGTTGCAAATGATGGCTCTTTGATACTTTATGATTTTGGCATGGTTGGAAGACTAGATTCCAAAACTCGTCTGAAATTGATCAGACTCTATCTTGCACTAATTGAAAGAGAACCTGCAAGAACTGTTGCTGCAATGGATGATCTTGGCATGCTCATGCCTGGATTTGATAGAAATATTATAGAAAAAGGAATAGCACTTTCGATTCAAGCTTTTCATGGAACAAAAGTAGATAGAATGGAAGTTCGAGCACTGATGGATCTTGCAAACAAGACAATGAGCAGATTTCCTTTCAAGCTTCCAAAACATCTTGCACTTTACATGAGGATGACATCAATACTTGAAGGAATATACTTGACACACAAGGTCAACTTTAGATTCATCACTGTACTACAAAATATTTTAGAAGAAGAAAATATCATAAAAGATGCATACATTGAAGAACTCAAGATCTCATTTAACAAATTTGTAAAATCAATAGATTCTGCAATTGCCATAGTTCCAGAAATCAGACAATTCCTGGAACAAAATAAAAACATGCAAGCAAGCAAACCAAAATCAAGAACTATTTTACTTTCAGGCAGTATTCTCTCTGCTGCAGTCTTTGTTGGATCTACAATTTTGTATTCAACAAATTATCTAGCTGGAGAAATTGGAATGATTGGTTCTGTTGTAATTATGGGAATCTCCGTACTCATGAGAGACAACTAAAGAAAATCACCAATTCATTTTGATACTTTAAGCTTTCTAACAATTCATACTGATAAATCCTGCCCGATGATTATATGTGAAAAACCTGAAATGTATGTAATGAAAATAACAGGCTTTACTCTTGTCTGGATTCTTCTCTTTAGTACACTTGTCACACAAAGTGGTATCTTATCTGCATCTGCTATAGGAACTGTTCCGCTTTCACCTACAAATCTTAGTGCTTCTACAACATCTACTTCTCAGATCTCTCTAACATGGAATCCTTCAATTAACGCAACAGGAATTACAGGATACCAAATAGAATACAAGACAGGTTCTACCTCTTACTCTATTTTGAGTATAACCGGTAATCTAACAACATATTTGCATACTGGACTTGTGCCAAATACAACCTACACTTATCGCGTCTCAGCAATCAATTCCGCTGGAATAGGTAATCCCTCAAACGAAAATTCTGCAACTACACCCTCAGTCCCAATTCAAACTCATATTCCAAGCTCTCCTATAGTACTTGGTGTAACAACAGTCTCCAACACTTCACTTAAGATTACTTGGACTGCCCCATCTGATAACGGAGGAACTCCAATAACTGGTTATCTCATACAGAGAAATGGCACTACAATTGTTACTAATGCATCTTCAAATCAAACAAGCTATATCGATACAAACCTATTACCAATTCATCAACAAACTTACCAAATTGCTGCATGGAATAGTGTTGGATTAGGGGGATTTTCAAATTCAGCTTCTGGAATGACAGGTTCTAATCTAGTAAACATGACTAAACATTTCGGTAAAAATTCACACGGAAATAATTTCTTTGGAAACATGACAAGACATTTTGGTAAAAATCAGAATGAAAATAATTACTCTGCAAACACCACAAAACATTTCGGTAAAAATCAGAATGAAAATAATTTCTTTGGAAACGTTACAAAACATTCTGAAAAGAGATTACCTTTCTTTCAAAAAATAATACATCATATTGAGAAAAAATCAGGAAAACAAAATAACCACACTATGCATTACCTAGGTAATGGTCAACAGGGTAATTCTAGACATCAAAACTTCACTGGCTAAATCTAATTTCTATTAAAAGTACAAAATTTTTTGTATTAGTATAAATTTTATTCCACTGTAATATTTTTTCCAGTCTTTACTGGAATAGTAAAGGTGAGCACACCATCATGATATTTTGCAGATGCACCTAGATCTTCATCATCTTTTACCTCGATTGGTAGTCTTACTTTCTTGTCAATTATGCGAGGTCTCTGTCTCCAAACTACTATTCCTTCCGTCTCATCTTCTCTTTTTGCGTTAATTGATAGGATATTTCCATTTAGCCTAAGCTTGATCTCTTTTTTGTCAAAGCCTGGCATATCTATTGTTACTATGAGACTGTCATTTTGTAGAATCATATCTACAGGAGGAAGAATAAATTCGTAGAACTCGCGTGACTTGTTGCCTATTTCTTTCATGACTTCTTTTACCATGTAATTTCCAAAGCCCATTTAGTATCATTTAGCAGTTTTTTATTATTAAACCTTAGTCAGATTCACAATTTATCTACTGCCCAATTCAATAGGATTTGATGATTATTGTTATCGAAGGCTTTGATCAGGCCGGAAAAAAAACCCAATCAAAACTATTGGGAGATTTTTTAAAAACTAAACACAAGAAATCTGTAACATTTAGTTTTCCAGACTATACTACTCCGGTTGGAAAAGAGATCAAAAACTTCCTTAGTGGTAAACGAAGGTTTCCTCCCCAAGTAATACACTGTCTTCT
>JANXYF010000040.1 GCA_025350175.1 Nitrosopumilales archaeon
TCAATAACTACTACTGCAGGATCAGTCTTTTTGTCCTTCAGGTGGGGTGCAATTAATCTAATTACTGCACCGAGGGAAAAAATGCATATTAATGCTTCATTGTTTTGAAACAACTCTTTTATCTTTAAGGTGGTTGATTCATCAAACCACTCGATATCTTTTCCATCTTGGCGAAGCTTTGAGGGGGAAAAAATCTTCCATGTTGGAAAATGCTGTTTGAGCAAATGTGCTGTATTAATACCGTTTTTTGTTATAGCAATTATTACTACGTTGTCCACAAAGTTATCTTGTCAAGTCTTAAGATATTTGTTACTCTTTGGAAAAACTCCAATCACATTACCGTCAAAATCAAACATTATGACCTCAATCTCAAACTTGTTATCAGAATATTTTCCTAGTTGTTTGTGGGCCTCTGAACAAACAATATCAAAATAGCCAATAATGTTTTTTTCATTTATAATATCAAATACATGCCTTGCAGTGTTTGCCTTTTTGATATTATCCACTACATCTTGTGATGCCTTGCATTTCTTGGCCAAATCTGCAAGAAATTCCATGTCAACTTTTGAGCCCTTTACATGAGTCTGTTTTACTCCCATTGCCATTTTTGCTAACTTTCCGATAAATCCTGCAACATATGCTTTATTGATATCCTTCTTTGCACAAACCTGTACAGTATATCCTGAAAAGTCTCCCATTTGGACAAAACAATGGTCTGGCAAATTAATTATCTTTCTTGCAAAATCTTCACTTCTTCCACCTGTTGTTAAAACAACAGTGTCATCTCCCATTGCTCTAGTAACTTCAATACTCTGTCTAATTGCTGCAGCAAAAGATGCCGTAGAATATGGAACAACTATTCCACTTGTTCCTAGAATTGAAATACCTCCAATAATTCCAAGTCTTGGATTGTCTGTCTTGAGAGCAAGTTCTCTTCCCTTTGGTACTGATATCAATACCCTGATTCCATTTTTTGCAAGAAGATCTTTTGCCACTTCCAAAATATTTTCTTTAATCATTTTTTTGGGGGTTGGATTTATAGCAGCAGTGCCTATCTCTAAACCCAATCCAGGTTTGGTAACTCTACCAACTCCTTCTCCTCCATCGATTTCTATCTCTCCAGATTTTTCAGTAAGTGAGATCTCTGTTATTATTTCAGCCCCATGAGTTACATCGGGATCATCTCCACCGTCTTTTATCACTACACATGTAGAACTATGATTATTGAATTTGCAATTTTCAATTTTTATACGAATCTGAGATTTTTTAGGCAAAGTAACATCAACAAAATCTATCTTTTTTTGTTCCATGATTACAAGTATTGCAGCTTTTGCACCAGCAGTTGCCGAGGTCCCAGTGGTAAAACCTGTCCTCATCTTTCCTTTCGGGTTATCTTCTTCTTCCATGAGATAACTTATTTTCTTATGTATTAATCCCTTATCAGATCATTTCAATATACTTGATAAAATTATCCAGAGAGCTATTGCTCCTAATCCTCCATAAAGTATTATATGAGTACTCATTGGAGAGGATTCTTTTTCTTGATTATGTTCATAGTTCTGAGTGGTTTTTGCTCCAAACTCATGTCTGAATTCAGCAAAGTTTGATCCAAAATTAAATTCTGCACTTGTGTCCTTTTCATATTTTTTCCAAAAATCAGAATATTTTGCGGCTACTTCACTTTCTGAAATCTTGTCCTTTTTCTTTTCATTGTTTCTTAATTGTTGATATGCTTCAATTATTTTTTTGAATCTCTCTTCATCCTTGTCGTTCTTATTCCTGTCTGGATGATACTTTAAAGAAAGTCGTCTATATGCATTCTTTATCTCCTTTTGTGAGGCTCCTACTTGGATGCCTAAGATCTGATGGCAGTCCACTATATTCAACTATTATATGATATGGTAAAGACCAAAATTAATTTGTCGGCACTATTTCCATGTTTTTGTATGAATCAGAGTAGATCTGTGGTAATTACTGGTGCAAATGGCTTTGTTGGAAAAAATGTTGGCAAGTTTCTCTCAAAAAATGGATTTCATGTTATAGGTCTAGTGCGTAAAGGAAGGGAAAAGTCAATCGATTTTGGAAGAGTAATATCATCTGAGACTTTATCTGAAAATAACCTTGTATCCAAAATAAAAGGTTCCAGTGCATTATTACATTTTATAGGTCAAGGAAGACAGACTATAGATTCCGATTATGAAAACGTGAACGTTTCTCTTACTAACAATGTCATTAAACTATGTAAAAAAGCAAAGATAGACAAAATAATTTACATCAGCGGTCTTGGAGTTGATAGATCTACCACTCTTGGTTATTTCATCTCAAAATACAAAGCTGAACAAGAAATAATTCATTCTGGACTTGATTATACTATTTTTAGAGCATCATATATTATAGGAAAAGATGATCCTCTCTCAAAAAATATACGCAGGCAAATAAAAAAAGGCAAAGTTGTAATTCCTGGCTCTGGTAATTATCACTTCCAGCCAATTTTCATAGTTGATGTGGCAAAAGTTATGTTAAAATCAATTATGGAAAATTCATTTTCAAATAAAATACTTGATTTGGCAGGACCTCAAACAGTGAGTTACAATACTTTTGTTAGGGAATTCATAGGCGGAAAGAAAACAGAGATAAGAAAAGTTGATTTTGAATCTGTTTATCATGATGCTTTACATAATAAGGGTTCATTTGGTATTGATGATCTAAGTATAATGATTGGTGATTATGTTGGTAATCATAGAAAACTTGCAAGTCTTGCACAAATGAAATTTACAAAATATGGAAAAGTCTTAAAGTCCAGAAGCCTTTCTTAATACTTCTGCCTTGTCTGTCTTTTCCCACGTAAACTCTGGTTCACTTCTTCCAAAATGTCCATAAGCTGCAGTTTTTCTGTATATCGCATTCTTTAATTTTAACTGGGAAATAATGGCAGAGGGCCTCATATCAAAATGTTTTCTCACTATGTTTTCAATCTGCTCTTCTGGAATTTTACCAGTATCAAAGGTGTTTACTGTAAGAGAAACTGGTTCTGCTACTCCAATTGCATATGCTACTTGGACCTCACACTTGTCTGCAAGGCCTGCCGCAACTACGTTCTTTGCAATGTATCTGCACATGTAGCATGCTGATCTATCTACTTTTGATGGATCTTTTCCAGAAAAAGCTCCACCACCATGTCTTCCCATGCCACCATATGTATCCACAATTATTTTTCTGCCAGTAAGTCCTGCATCTCCTGGAGGACCTCCTATGACAAATCTGCCAGTTTGTGGACAGTTATGGAATGACAAGATAAAAATTCACATAAACCCAACCGGTAGATTTGTCATAGGAGGTCCCCCAGGAGATGTAGGACTTACTGGCAGAAAAATAATTGTGGATACATATGGTGGTATGGGAAGACATGGAGGCGGAGCCTTTTCTGGAAAAGACCCGTCAAAGGT
>JANXYF010000069.1 GCA_025350175.1 Nitrosopumilales archaeon
CTAGTTGTGTTTTGCATACTAGTATTTGGCATGCTAGTTGTGTTTTGAATGCTTGATTGTATTTGTGCTTGAGCAAGAGCCTGCTGCATCTTAAGATATTCGCCTGAAGCACATATGTGATCTCCACATATCTGTTGAGTACAAGGATTAGCAGCAGTACATGGATTTTTTGGGTTAGACTGTTGTTGTGCCGATACTTCCATCACGCCAGACACTAGAAAACTTGTAACCAAAACCATTACTGATAGCAATATGATTAGTTTCGTGGAATTAACGCGCGTAATTATCTAGATAAACTTTTACCAAGGATATAGTCTTCTACAAGATTCTTTTTCAGAGACACTGATGGCCTTTGTAGGACAAGTCTGTGCAGCATCAAGTATTGTTTCGGATTTAGCGCCCTTCTCATTAATGACTTTAGACTTGGGATTTACTTTGACATTTTTTTCAACCCTAAATACAGAAGGTGCAATCGTCTCACAGCTACAACATGCTATGCACCGTCCAGGATCTACACTTACTGATAAAGAAATTTCTTGTTCTACATGTATTGACTCAGTCTTAGATCTTGTTTCTGAATTTACTCTTTCATAATAATCCCAAAAAGTCTTTTCATAATGCGCCCAAAAGTTTTGATATTCATCTTCGGCATATCTTGCATGTCTAGTCCAGTCCTCTTCAGTATTTCTATCAGATTGTCTTGCACCCCAAGAATAAGTTGAATTAAAATTAGATTTTTTCTTGGAATCCTCATCATAGTATTTTCCAGAAGATTTTGTTCCTATCTTAGTTTTGTATTCAGTGCGAAGTGTTTGATATGCTTCAATTATAATCTTGAATTTTGTGCTTTCTTGATCGAGTGTATTTTTGTCTGGATGAAATTGTAAAGCTAGTTTTCTATATGCGGATTTCACCTCCTTAATGGAAACCCCTTCTTGGATACCCAGTGCTTGATAACACTGATAGCTGTTCAACAAGATGTTTAGGCTATACCATATTTGATATTTAGATGCAGCTTAATCTGAAAATGTTTTAACCTAATCCCATTTTTCTTAGCATACCCTGCATCTGTCTTCCTTTGGAAGCCTTCATCATGGTCTTTGAATTTTTGTATGCCTTTAGGAGTTCTTTTACCTCATGCTCTGGCCATCCAGAACCTCGTGCAATTCTTTTGACTCTAGATGCATTTATCAAATCAGGATCTGATTTTTCGTCCTTTGTCATAGATTGTATGATAAAACGCCATTTTTCCATTCGTTGTTCTTGTTGCTCTACCTGGTCTTCTTTTACCATACCAGAAAAACCTGGCATATTTTCTAGAATGTTGCGCAATCCCCCTGCCTTTGTTGCCTCTTCAATTTGAAAATAGAAGTCTTCCATATTCATTTTTCCATGTGAGATTCTCTTTAGTCTGTCCTCATTACCTTCAGTCTCAAGTCTTTTTGCCATGTCAAGCAATGCTTGGATATCACCCATTCCAAGCATCCTTCCAACAAATCTTGTTGGCGAGAATTTTTCAAGATCGTCTATTCGTTCGCCTGTTCCGATGTACATTATTTGTGCACCAGTTGCAGCGGCTGCAGCAAGTGCACCACCACCCTTTGCACTGCTATCTAATTTTGTAACTATAATACCTCCAACTGGAACTGTTTTATGAAATGCTTCAGCTTGATTGTAGCATTGTTGTCCAATAGTTCCATCAATTATCAATAATGCAAGATCAGGATTTGCAATTTTACCAATTCGTGTCATTTCGTCAAGAAGATCTTTTTCTTCTTTGTGTCTCCCAGCAGTATCTATTAGAATGACATCAAAATTTTGTCCCTCAAAGTGCTTTAGACCATTTTTTACAAGTTCGGGAGAATCTTTGTTTCCTTCGTCGCCATATACTTCCACGTTTGCCTTTTCACACATTGTCTTAAGTTGCGTTAGCGCACCAGGTCTGTATGTATCTGCACCAATAACTGCAACTCTGTAACCTTGTCTTGTCAAGAGCTTGGCAAGTTTTGAAGTTACTGTAGTTTTTCCACTTCCCTGAATTCCAAGCATCAAGACCTTGTTTACTTTACCAGGTTGGAATACGAATTGTTCTTCTGTGCCTAATAATTTAGCTAGTTCTTCATATAGAATTTTTACAATATGATCTTTTCTAGAAAGTCCAGGAGGAGGAGTCTCTTTGATAGAACGCTCTTCCAAGTTTTTAGTAATTTGAAAAACGAGTTTTACATTTACATCTGATTGCAATAGTGCTCTTTGGATATCTTTTGAAAGTTCTTTGATGAGAGCCTCATCAACTGCCGAAGAGTTTACTATTTTCTTTAATGCTGCCCTAAGACCTGTTTTTAGACCGTCTAACATTACTGTACTAAGATGGCCTCGGTTATTTCAAATCTTCCTCTATAACCATCCCAGATCTTGTTTGCTTTTACTATTCTAATTGGAGAGTAAAACAAAGGACAGTCTACTACAAATGTTTCAGCCTCGCCCCCTTCGAATGTCAAATTAAAACCATATTTTTCAGACAATAAGATTAGTTGCTTTACATCATCTCTAGTTATTTCACGACCTAACCATGATTTATCAAGTCCTGCAGAAGTTACACTTGTTATGATGAATTTGAATTTAGAATCTAGTAATTCTTTCAAATAATTTTTTTGATTAATATGCCACAGTGGAGATAACACTTTAAGATTTAGATTATTTCCAATTGTTTCAAATCGAGTTCTTTGATAATCACTAAACAATCCTCCATGTAAAATTCCCTCTATTCCAAAATCCTTCTTTGCTTTTTCCAATAGATTTTGTAATTGTTCAAGCTCGATTTGAGGATCAGTTGTATCCACCTTACTTTGAATTTGAGGTATTTTCATTGCAGTGGCCTGTAACGATGTGGCTGAAATGTTTGGATAGTGTAGTAGATAGCTTTCTTCAGATTGTGGAAATATGGAAACAAGGCATTCTATGCTATGGCCCTCTTGTTTGGCTTTGTATATTGCATATGTACTATCCTTTCCACCAGAAAAAAGAGAGGCTAACTTCAATTTATTGTCATACCTTTCAAGTCAATTAATTTTTTTCCAGTACAGTTATTCGCTTCAAGCAATCAGTACACAATGAGAGATGTCCCTTTAGTGTAGTCTCTACATTAGACGCCAGGCAAACATGACAAAGACCCTTCATAGTGTATCAATCCAAGTTATACTGTATAACTAGTTCTAAAATTTGAAAAGCCTGGATGCTTCAATACTCATAATCTTCATCATACCATCAGTTGGCTTTTCTAGTCATCATCAGCATCCGAATTTTAATTCTTAATTCTAACTATAATAGTTCTGTCCATGACTTTCCAGTATTCAACGTCTGAACCTTGTGCAACTTTGTCTTTAATTTCATCTTCAATGAGTTGTGCATCAAAAACTTCAAAGGTTTCAGAATCCATTATCTGGGTACTTGAAGGTGTTTTTGATATTATGGAACCCACTCTTTTATCTATTAGTGGAACCTGAACTTGAGCACTAACTGGTGAAACGTGTGAGTATTTTTTCTTGTCAAATATTCCGACTCCCACAATTCTTGCCTTTGCTGCACCGTGTTTACCTGGTTTACTTGTATCGTATTCAACAATTCTACATGGCTCTTCATTTGGCCCACCTACTGGAAGTAATATGTAAGAGCCAATTTTTAGCGCACCAAGCTCAGATGGCTTACTCATTACCAAAACAGAATTTGGAAGAGTATATAACTTTTCTATTATGGTTTGGAACTATAATTGATCTCTTGAAAAGAGATTTCTCAAAAAATCTATTTTATTTTCTCAATTACTGATAGGTTAAGAAGAGTGGTCATTCCAATTCCTTTTCTTTGTACCTCTCTTTTTGTCTTCTCACAGTATTTGTTATCAGCTTGATGTTTATTGTCACTTGCAACCTCAAGAACTATCAAATTTTTCTCGTAGGGAAAAGTAAATTTTTGGGTTTGAGTAGTTGATAGTTTAAGATCTCCCATCTCCGCTCTCCTCACTCTGGTACGTTTGGCAACAATATAACCAAGTTCTGATAGATCAGATTCGGAATCACCATGTTCTAGATAATAGAAAGATAATAAATTCAAATTATTATCATCTAGTCTCTCAAAGAATTCATCATTTTTTGTAAAAACAAATATAGGAGTTTCTTGATCACATTTTTCTACTTCGTTCATAATTTGGGTACGATCTTTGAATCTTGCAAGAAGATATGTGTTAGAACGTGATGGAAAATATGCTCGACCATCTTCGGAAAAAGTTGCCGTCACGAAATACATATTATCAACAAAATCTGATTTTTCAAAAGTATCCTTCATTGTAGTAAATGCATTGTTTTGTAAATATGGTACACATACATATCCGCCTTCAGACATATTTGCCCCCGACACACGATCGAGAAAATCTATCCCGTTTATATGTAATATGATCAGTTAAAAAAAATATAGCAAGATCGGAATTTTTCAAATACAGGATTATCGATAGTTATTTAATACGAAAAAACTGCGTGAGAAACAGTCCCACGCTAGCTCAGCCTGGTAGAGCTTCCGGCTGTAGTGGTTGGCCATCGGCTAACTGTCATTCAGCCTATCAGGCTTACAGAAACCGGGTTGTCGCAGGTTCAAATCCTGCGCGTGGGACCATCATAACCTTCAAAAAGTCATTTACTCAATTAGAAAATCATGTCAGATGATCAAAACTGGTCTACATTAGACGAAGTTGATCAAAAGATAATCAACATCCTCAACAAGAATGCACGAACGCCCTCAAAAGAAATAGCAAGTGAGTTAAGAAACTTTGGAGTAGATGTATCAGATAGAACAATTCGAAAAAGAATTGAGAGATTAGAGAAGAATGGAATTATAAAAGGTTACAAGGCAGTATTGAGTGGCATATCTTCAAATGATCAGTTTGAAGCATTATTTCTCAAACTCAAAATAACAAGATCCATGGATACCATTACAGAATCAATAAAAAATTACATCAAAACTTTGCCAAATTATCTCTTTGTTGCAACAGTAGATGGAGATTGGAATATGATTACAGTGCTAAGAGTAGAAGGAATAGAAAAAAACCCAGCAGCACGAGTAGTGGAAAAATTCTCAGATCAGATAATAGATTACAAGATAAATGGAATTCAAATCAAAGATGTGAATCTACTGAACATGTCGATGTTATTGCTTAATTGATTTCAGACAATTTAGCTGTATCAAGAGCATTTTTCAACTCGTTTATCGAGAAGGGTTTTTGAACAAAGGCAGTTGAGCCAAAACCAATAGAATCCCTTACACGGGGCGTTGATTTTTCGTCTGCAGTTATCAATATTATAGAAATATCTGGTTTTGACTTTAGAAGAGTTTTTGCAATCACATCTCCTTTGAGGTCTGGCAATTCCATATCAAGTAGTATAATTGGATTTTGTTTCAACTTTACAAGTTTAGAAACTAGATTAATTGCAGATTTACCATTTTCGGCTGTATGTATGTCATCATAGCCCAATTGCTGGAGGAAACTTTTGAGTCTTAATAAAATTGCAGGACTGTCATCAACTACAACAATTGGTCTTTTTTCCTCAATTACATTTAGAGTATACTTTTGAGCAGCTTCAAATGCTTTCATTGCGTCATCGTAATGTCCAGTTCTAAGAAAACACCTTGCTGCGCACTGGTATGCATAATTTGCATTACTAGTATCCTTTTTTGCAATTTTGATGTAAAAGTTAGCGGCTTCCAAAAGTTCCTCTTTTCTCTCCTTTCCTTGTTTGGATTTACATTCAGATGCAAGTATTAGATAAAGACCAGCTTTGTAGCTATTATTTTTCATCTCTTTTTGAGCAAGTGTAGTAAACAAGCTATGAGCCGCAGCACTCTGTTCATTTTTTAGATAAGTGCAAGCTAGGTCGAACTTTTCCAAGTCTTTGTCCATTTCTAGCAATATACCAGATCGGCTTATAATATTTGGGTATGTGTTAGAGGAAAACTCTTGACTTGAGCTAAGAAAAGAGTAGATAACACATGTATTATAAACAAAAATAGAGAAGTAACTAAGTGAGTAAAGAAAATCCAGGTATAGGTATTTCTCAGCCTCCAGTGAACATACTGTTTAGTCCTCTAGATGTTTCAAAAAAGGATGTATGGAGTATTGATGTAATACGCATCCTAGATATTTTGATAAAGATTCTCAGTCAGACAGATAAAAAAGATCTTAGAGTAGCAGGAATTGCTGCCTTGTCTTCAGCCATGATACATAGAATGAAAGTAGAAAGCATTTTTGCACTACAAAAGGCAGCCATGGAGAAAAAACCCCTTACCCATAGAGAAGACGTAGATATTGAAATAATCAACATGCCATACAGACACGAATCTACGTATCCAGTAACATTAGATGAATTATTATCAGTTCTTGAGAATCTCATTGGAACAATAGCAAATCCCCGTTCAAGTAGAAGACAGCTCGAGTTCGAACCAGTCCAGGCTCCAAACTTTGATGATTATTTCATCTCCCTTGAGAAGATAATAGGACAATATGAAGAACTGATAATGAACAAAATAAAGGCTACAGGTTATGGCTCCTTTAAGAACATAACATCCAATCTTGAGCTCATCGATGTAATCAGATGTTTCTTTGCCATCCTCTTTTTGGCAAGAGATATGAAAGTAGATCTTGAACAGACAGAAGACGACATAGTAGTCTCTCTGATAAAATAGAAATTTACAACTAGATCAACAGTCAGTAGGAATTTGCTTTAAGTATACTCCAACCCTATCTTGTTCTAGATGGGAAAGATAGAAGACGACGAGGCAATGGCAAGGCTAGAAGCTTCACTATATTCAGCAGGAAGGCCACTAACCATAGAGGAATTGATAAGAGCTTCTGGAACAGAATCTAGAACCAAGACTTTGGCGTTAATGACAAATCTCGTCAAAAAGACAAAAACAGTATTCCGGGCAATTGAAGTTGCAAGTCTACCAGATGGATCGTATGTATTTCAGCTAAAACCAGAGTTTAACACAGTAATTCGAAAATATGCATCAAAGCCGCTTTTGCCTACTGCTACACTTAAGACATTATCATATATTGCATACATGCAACCAGTCTCTTCAAAGAGACTAGTAGAAGTAAGAGGGTCTGGTGTATACATGCATCTAAAACTATTACAACAGTTGGACTATATCGAGCACCAAAATGTTGGAAGATTAAAGATTTACAATACCACAGAAAAATTCCAGAAATATTTTGGCATTCAAGGAGACAAGGATCTTCTCAAGCAGAAACTCTTCACCAAAGTAAGAAATCCAAGTCAGGTTCCAGTTTCTCAAGAATCCATATCTACTGAACCATTGACTCCAAGCCAATAATCAAACCAAAAATAGCAACCAACACTGTAAATGGTATAAATTAGAGTTACTTTATCGAATCAACATGAAGAAATCTGTGGAAAATCTTGCAACAAGTAAGATTACTGGTGGTAGAAGATACCCTCTTAGATCTAGACGAAAGTATGAAATCGATAGATATTCTGTTGAAGCAATTAAAGGAGAACAGGTAACTATATCACGAAAGACTAGAGGAGGAAATCAAAAAACATCATTGAAGACTACAGATGTTGTAAATTTATCAGTTCCAGGTTCCAAGGTCAAGAAATTAAAAATTCTCAAGGTGTTAAAGAATGCATCAAACAAAGATTATGAAAGACGTGGTGTAATTTCTAAAGGGGCAATATTAGAAACAGAAGCAGGTCAGTGCAAAGTAATTTCTAGACCTGGTCAAGATGGCGCAGTAAATGCAATCTTGATAAAGTGATAAGATGAAGGATTACGAACACGTCGTAGTCTGGCTGGACTATTTTAATAAAACTATTACAAAGAAAATGGGTAGAAGAGTCTCCCGTGAAAAAAGCATCTTTGATCCTTCACTAAATGAGTTGATATCAGCTGCCAAGGCTGCAGGGCTTGAGCCAACTGAGACAAATGATCAAGTGAGATTTCCAAGAAGGCCATATGTCAGGTCTGGATACATCACACTTGTCAAGGCTCAGCCAAAATCAAAAATAATTTCTACAATTTCTGAAAAATTAGTTTCAAGAAGAGCCAAACAGACCAAGTAAATAGTGTTTATAGCTTGGAGCTAAAGTAATTTTGACAGAACTCTATTGATAACAGTATTTTGTTGAGAAGTCAATTGCAGGAGGTAGGCGAAGTATTGCATCTAGCGAGTAGCGGCAGAGTCATCATTAGGCTCACAAAACATCTAAGAGATAATCAGATAGTCGTAGACAACTCTGGAGTCAAAATCGCCAAAGTATCAGAAATGATAGGTCCTGTTGATGCACCATATGCGTCGGCAGTTCCGCTTACCAACAACATAAAAAAATACGTCGGGAAAAAAGTTTTCGTCGTCGAAGAAACTCCTGTGATGAGACCCAAAAGATTCAAAGGAAATAGAAGAAGATGACCATAACAGAACTACAAACAAATTGCCCTGAATGTCGCTCCAATCTAATTGATGACATTCATAGCGGCGAGAAAATTTGTTCTGGCTGCGGATTGGTCGCAATGGAACAGATGCCAGATTACGGACATGAATCAAGAGCAACAAATCCAGAAGACAAGATGAAGTTGACACGAGCGTCAGGACAGACAAGTTATGCACAACATGACTTGGGAATTAGAACAGAGATTGCCATGGGAACAAAAGACTTCAGCGGAAGAACAATATCAAGTGATATGGCAAATCAGATGTACAACCTAAGAAAATGGCAGACTAGAATCAGAGTTGCATCACCAGAAGAACGAAGACTTGCAAACATTTTAGCAAAGATAGGAGAAACATGTCATGCCCTGTCATTGCCAAGAAATGTAATCGAGTCAGCATCAATGATTTACAGAAACTTTCAAGGACAGGCAGATGCAAAAGGCAAATCAGTTGCATGCATGTCAGCTGCAACAATTTACATGGCATGCAAACAATGCGATGTTGTAAGATCCCTTGATGAAATCTGTGCTGCAACAGGAAGTTCAAAGGAAGAAAAGCTCAATGTCAAACTAACGGCAAAATACTATAGAACACTCGTAATGGAACTAGGTTCAAAAACTGCACCAGTTCTAACTCTTGAAAAATACATATCAAAAATAGCAAATCTGGCAAAACTTGAAGTTCGTGTAGAAAGACTTGCTGCTGAAATTGCAGAAAAAACATCAGACCACAATCTTGCTGACGGAAAAGCTCCAAACGGATTGGCTGCTGCCTATCTATACATAGCATCAACTCTCCTTGGACAGAGCATCCTTCAAAGAGATGTCTCAAGCGTAGCAGGAATAACAGAGGTCACCATAAGAAACAGATGCAAGGAAATTCTCACAGCGTACAAGATCAAAGTGACATTACGACAATCAACAATCAAGAACTAACCCTCTTTTCTTATTTTTAATTTAGATACTCTATGGATATCTTATACTGTTATGGCCATTTTGTCCCTAAATAAGAGAGATTATGTTCTTGCAGATAATGTTGCAACCAATGCATGTAGAATAGCTGAAAAAGAAAGAGAGTTTACAGACAGTCTTGAAGAATCAAAGAAATATTCCAGTGTAATCAAATTTGTCTTGGAAGATATTCGAAGAACCGCTGAATATTCTAGTGATATTGCAGAAGCTGTCATTAATGAAACAGTTCAGGATGTAATTTCTGAGAATGTCTCTCCATGAGTAAAAAAACAGTCAAATCAAGGATTTTATCTATATAGATCACTTGTCATATATAGAGCAGATATTTATTTACGAGTCTTAAGACAGAGACATGGGAAAATGGTTATCCTGGATAAAATCAAATGACAAAGAAATTATTTCAATATTAAATGATCTTGCAGGTAAAGCAGAAGAGTCTGCAAAACTGTTAGTTGAACTATTTGCAAACTTTGATAAAGTAAATGAAAATCAGGCTCAAATCGAAAAACTAGAAAAAGAGGCAGATAAGCTTACACATTCCATCTTTGAAGAATTAAACAAGACATTCATTACTCCACTAGACAGAGAAGATATTTCTAGAATTGCATCAAAGACGGATGACATTATTGATTTCATCGATGGAATAGTGGGAAGAATAATTGGTTTCAAGATAAAATCTCCTCCACCATATATGCTTGAAATGGCAAAAGAAATCCACAACTCCACAAAGGAAATTAATTTAATGATTACAAGATTAAACAAGGTAAAGGCAGATAAATCACTAATTGAAAACTGTCGTGCCGTAAATGAACAAGAACATAACGTTGATGCGATTTATCGTAAAGCCATTGGAGAATTATTTGAGACAACAGATGTCATCAACATAATCAAGATGAAAGATACCTATGAAGCACTAGAACATGCTTCAGACAGATGTCTTGATGTAGCTGATTCCATAGAGGACATTGTTCTCAAATACACATAGGTATTTTCTATGATCGAACTAGCTATAGGTGCAATTGTAGCAGCACTAGTTTTTGATTTTCTTAATGGATTTCATGATGCCGCAAACTCTATTGCAACTGTAGTAGGTACCAGAATTCTAAGACCCCTTCATGCAGTTACATTGGCGGCTGCTGCCAATTTTATCGGTCCATTTCTCTTCGGAGTCGCAGTTGCAACTACAATAGGAAAGGGAATCATCAATCCAGACTTTGTTACACTCAATATAATCATCGGCGCATTGGCAGGAGCCATAGTATGGGATATTATAACATGGTTGCTGGGTTTGCCTACTTCCAGTAGTCATGCATTGGTAGGGGGAATTATAGGTGCAGGAATAGCAGGGGCGGGATCCAAGGCAATAATGTTTGATGGGTTACAAAAAGTAGCTACTGGAATTTTAGTCTCACCCATTGCGGGTTTTGCCGCTGCATTTGCAATGGGGTTAGTGATAATGATGGTATTTGCTAAAGCAAAACCGCATGCAGTAAATTCAGCTTTTGGAAGACTACAATTAGTTTCAGCCACATACTTTTCTTTGACCCATGGGGCAAACGATGGACAAAAAACGATGGGAGTCATTGCTTTGATTTTACTAACTCAGGGAGTAATTACAAAATTTAGCG
Organism: Nitrosopumilales archaeon; assembly: GCA_025350175.1. GTDB lineage: Archaea > Thermoproteota > Nitrososphaeria > Nitrososphaerales > Nitrosopumilaceae > Nitrosotalea. Next base: position 11,097 of record JANXYF010000069.1, read on the forward strand.
TTCCATATTATGTAATCATAATGGCTGCGTTAGCTATTAGCCTTGGAACATTTTTCGGAGGATGGCGTATAGTAAAGACAATGGCAGTAAAAATTACTCAGCTTAGACCATACCAAGGTTTTGCTGCAGAAACAAGTGCAGCCACCATACTTGCAACTCTTGCATGGTTAGGAATTCCTGCAAGTACAACTCATGCAATCTCTGGAAGCATAATGGGGGTAGGTGCAGTAAGAAGAATGTCAGCAGTTAGATGGGGCATAGGAAAAAGGATCGTATGGGCATGGATTATTACAATACCTGCTAGTGCTACAGTATCATTTGTAATAATGCTATTCATAAAAGCAATATCACATTAATTATCATTTCAAACATCAGAAATAAACAGATCATAACTTAAAAGAAATAGCATTACTATCATGAATATAATGAAAGAATCTTTAGATTTGGATAAGAAATCATTCCTCAAGAAATTTGAAAAAATACAAGATGGATTCTATCAGAAATTACACGATTACATAAAAAATCCAAATGATGAAAACATCCATGATATCAGGGTTGCAATTAGACGTTTAGAAATTGCTCATAAGATACTTCCAAAGAATGTAAGAGAAAAAGAGAAAAATACGAATCATGTAAAACAAGCTAAAACACTTTTCAAATTAAATGCAAAGATAAGGGATTATGACATAATATGTGCAAAAATGGAATCCAAATATCAAGACCAAACATATGATTTAGTAACTATTCTTAAGAATTCCAGAATTGAAAAACTTCACAGTGCTAACGAAATTGCATTAAAAATTCTACAAGCATCTACTCCCAAGATCTCTGCAAATATGATAAAAGAATCAAAATTGAATAAGAGATATTTCAAGGTATTAGGCAAGATTGAGTTAAACATACAGAAAAATACAATAATTGCACTTGGAGACGAGAAAAAAATAGAAGAACTTCACATGCTAAGAAAAGATTTTAAAAAATTACGATACTCATTTGAATTAGCATCAAACAAAGGAAAAACAGTCAAGATCCTCAAAAATTTAAAAGAAATCCAAGACATGCTAGGTGATATTCATGATAATGACATAATTATTGATCATCTTAGGAGTATTGAGCAAAATTCAAAATATTTGGGCATTATAGAATCTGAAGTTTTAGAAAGAAGTAGAAAGTATCATGCGTTTGTAACTGCCTTCAAAAAAAGAAGACCAAAGACAGGATATTTCTAACTATAATTCGAGGACGGAGCTTTGTGAACTTCCCTGATACGGGCGAGTTGAGAGAATAACTTTAACATCAAATACAGTCTCAAACTTTTTCAAGGCATCCTTGAGTAAAAATTTCTGTGTAGATCGTGATTGGATTACAGTAATTTCTATTATTCTAGAACCATGTGGTCTTAATTCAATCTTTGATTTTGTTCTTTCAAGAATCTTTCTTAGAGTAATTAGTGCAGAGATTTTCTTCATTGATATTTTATCTTGTTGAGACAGAATTGTTTTGTATCTGGCAAATAACCAGTCAGATGTTTTAGTATGTCTGGCATGTACTAAAGAAAGCCCCAAGACCAATTGATCATTATGATCAAGTGGGATATCTTCATCCATGATTGAATAAAACACACTCTGTGGACTACTAAATGATGATCTCTCTGACATTATTTTTTCAGCATAATCAAGTATCTTTCGTTCTCGTTTAGAAATTAGTTTGATAGATAAAAAAGTATTAAGAAAAGTTTCTTTTTCGGGACTTGTGGTACGCTGGTCCTCAATACCAATTGTTTTTCTTATTTGCTCAGCAGTAAGATATCCATCATGATATGCCTTGGGGTCTTCTAAAAATATTGAAAGTGCTCCCTCTCTGAGTCCATGGTTACTTACATACAGATCAGAAAAATCATATTTTTCCATCAATGTTTCAATCACATAAGAGCCTGCAATAATTGTCTCAGCTCTACTAGAACCTAAGACTGGGATCGTTGCAATATCATCTGAATTCATTTTTGATAGGCTACTAATTGCATAATCAAGAGATTTACGACTAATTTTGTAATTGTGAATTTTATCCAATGGATATAATGAAACTCTTTGCTCATATCTTGCCAAGGCACGTAATGCACCTCCAACTCCAACAAGCTTTGTATTTTTACTCATACCCAAATCTTTCTTGCCTGGAAGGAGATTCCAGATGTATCGTTTTAGGTCTTTGAGATTCTTTTCATTGAATTTACCTCTTCTTCCATCAAATTGATGTGTTAATCGTAGAGCTCCAAGAGGCAATGAGATGACTTTTTTTATCTTGAATCGTTCCGCGTAAACAATCTCCAAGCTACCTCCACCAATATCAAAAAACAATGAATCTGGAATATGAAGTGATTTTATTGCACCAACATAGGAGTATAGTGCTTCCTCTCGTTCGGATAGAACTTTGAAATTAAATCCAGTTTCTTGGGAAACAGTATTTAGAAAATCGTCCTTGTTGCGTGCCTCTCTTACTGCACTAGTAGCAATAGGTAGTACTGATTTTATGGGATTTAATTGAATTATATCTCTAAAAACTTGAAGTGTATCAATCGCTCTTGACATGGGTTTTTTTCCCAATTTGCCTTTTTCGTCAAGCCCTTCGCCTAGCCTTACTTTGATTCCTTCTTGCTGATAAACATCAAATGAATCATCATCTTTGACATTATAGATAACTAATTTGGCAGAATTAAAACCAAGATCAATTACAGATATTTTCAGCTAAACATTACCCACTTTTTTACTAACATGTAACTATTAATCTACTTCTGATTTACATTTTTTTACTAAATGAAAAACATAGGGAACGTAGACCTATGCCAATTTTTTCAAAAGTTTCGGAGTAATCAACCACCTTAGATCTCCTTTGAGTTTAGGAAGTGTAGATAATACCCGTATCCTAGCTAGCCCAGCTTTTTTCAGATTTATTCTACAATCAGACCCAGATATTGCTTCACCTATCATTTCACTCAGATATGGTTCATGCCCTACTACAAGCACCACAGAATCTTGTTTTAACTTTGATAAAGCAGAGTAAAATTCTAGTCTACTACCTTCAGGTTTCAAAGAGCCTAATTCTTCAATTTTACCTTTGTATTTGAAAGATTTTGCTACAATTTCAGCAGTATTCTTGGCTCGTAAGAGAGGACTAGTAAGGATGTAATCCAATTTTACTTCCAAGCTTTTTAGGCCGTTTGATAGATCTATAATCTCTTGTCTTCCCTCAGCTGTAAGTGTTCTCTTAGAATCTCCAGGTAGTGGAGATCTTTTTCCAGCTTCACCGTGTCGTAATACTAACAAATCCATAGACAAGTCATCGATTTTTCAAATATTTATGAGTTAAAGAAGGTTTGGTGTCATAGGCCATAACACAGATTTGAAATGAAATAATATCTAAAATTCACCATGATTTCTTATTTTTCATAGTGTTACACTTACTATATAGATCAAAGTCATTACTTGATATAATTTTACAAAACACATGTCAGCTGGAACAATAACAGTAAAACCTAAAATTGCCGTCATGTCACAAACTAATTCAAGATTATAAAAATGGAAAAGAGAGGCAAACTAATCATAGTTGAAGGAATAGACGGTTCAGGAAAATCAACACAGCTTCACCTTTTAGAAAAGTGGCTTGCATTCAAAGGTGTCAATGTTTTCAAGTCAGAATGGAATTCATCTGAAATGGTAAAAGAGATTACATCCAAGGGGAAAAAGAAAGGATTACTGACCCCAACCACATTTAGTTTGTTGCATGCCACAGACTTTGCAGATAGATATGAAAGAAACATTTCACCATTATTGAGAGCAGGTTATTTTGTTTTAGCAGATAGATTTGTTTACACAGCCTTTGCAAGAGATATAGTTAGAGGTTGCAATCCTGCATGGGTCAAGAAAGTTTACGATTTTGCAGTCAAACCAGATGTTGCGTTTTATTTTAAAGTTCCAGTAGACATTGCAGTTGATAGAATTCTCATTGGTAGACCCAAGCTAAAGTATTACGAGGCTGGAATGGACATGAATATGAGTAATGACCCGTATGAGAGTTATAGAATTTTCCAAGGAAGAATAATTGAGCAATATGACTCTCTTGCAGAAAGCGAAGGATTTACCATTATTGATGGAACTCTAAACATAGAAGAACAGCAAAATATTGTAAGAAAAAAGATCATGCCACTTTTAGAGGACATGAAACCAGCGAGGGTAAGGACTAGAAGATAAGATATGACTCGAGACAAATACAAGGATCTTGGGACTAGAACTGTAGAATTTTATGATCATGGAATAAAGAATTTGCAAGACACAGAAGTAAAGGGAAGGTTGATTGTGATTGAAGGTCCAGATGCATCCGGTCGCAGTACACAGATCCAATCAATTACCACAAGATTAGAAGCAGATGGTCATGCAGTACTCAATACTGGCCTTAAAAGATCAGAACTTGTTGGCAAGGGAATATTGGAAGCAAAGGAAAATTTCTCCCTGGGAAAGAAAACTCTAGCATTATACTATGCTGCAGATTTTGCAGACCAATTCGAATACAAGATAATTCCAGCGTTGCAAGCAGGATACATTGTACTTGCAGATAGATACATCTACACTCTCATAGCAAGAAATTTGGCAAGAGGGTTAGACAAAACTTGGTGTCATAATCTATATGGATTTGCCATCAAGCCTGACATTATATTTTATCTAGATGTTGAACCAACAGTCTTGATACACAGAGTTTTCCAAAAGAATTCCACATTAGATTATTATGAATCCGGAGCAGACATGGGTCTATCAAATGACATGTATGAATCATTTTTAATTTATCAAAAAAGAATATCACAAGAATTTCATTTGATGCAAAAAAGATATGGTCTAATACCAATCAACGGTAATAGATCTGCGTTGGAAATTCACAATGACCTGCAGAAAAGAATAGACACTTTTCTTCGTCGGGTCGGTCACAAATAATTAGAAGACCAAATCAGCATTCTAGCATGAAATAATTTCTTTAAATTGGTTCGTGGGAAGGTACTACATCTGGTGTAGTTTCCTCAGCATTTTTGGGGGATTTTGTAAAATTTACCTCTGTCAGAGTAGTATACACAGCTTTTCCTTTAGACATAGGAACTAGAATTTTTTTTAATTTTTTTAGATGTTCAGTTTTTTCATGTGTTTTCTTGGCATTTTTATCTACAAAGGACATTATATGTACAAATGAAGCACTGTCATCCCCATCTTGAAACACTTTGTATTCCATTGTTCCTGGTTCATTCTTTTTTACGGCATCCACATACTCAGACAATGCATCTTTTGCTTTAGCAAGTTGTTTCTTTTTCAATTTGTATTGTACCGTCATTGTAATTAGTTCCAAGACAATTACCTAAAAAACAAATAATTATAATCAAATAAAAACTTGATCGCAAAGTTTTCTATAAAACAGGCATAGTAAGAATAATTTGTAGAAATTATACTACATAATTTCTTAGTACTATATTGATATCATAGACAATAACATTCTATACGGCTCATCCTTTTCATGTACCAAATACACTACAATATAATGACAACAAGATATTTTGAAAGTCTGTTTGAGTTTGATGTCCTTTGTTGCAACATTTCTCAGATTGACGAGAATATTGAGTTAACTGCAGTACTAAATAACAAAGGTAGAGCCATAGAAATGACTGCCAAGGAGAATGGGATCAATAAAGATCTCACCCCAATGAAAAGAGAAATGCTCTTCATGGAATCAGTGCTCAAATCCAACATGAATAAGGAGCATAATCACGAATTTGGTAACGTCTATAGTTCAATTCTCGAGAGGGAGAAATTCACAGTATTTTCATTTGAAATGTTAGAATATGTAATATTAGTAATATCAAAACCAATCATCAATCCAATGGAACTCAAAAATAGAATTTCAGAGACAATAATCAGCAGTAGAAAAGTAGAACTAGCACAATAATTTCTCAGTTATAAAAATCAAACAAGTGGAATTTTTTATTCTCTTAAATTCTCTAAGTTCACTAATTGAATATCAGCAGGAAATGATAACAAAGAGCGGCCTTGGTGCAAATCTTCCCCAGTCGTATGCGAAGGCAATCAATGATGCAACTGATGAGTTTGTAAGAACTAGTTCTATGCAGAGCAAGACAATACTAGCATCTATGGAGATAGCAAGACAAAATATCAAGACATTCAATGACAACCTAAAAGCACTTTCAACAATGGATACAAACATACTGCAATCCTGGTTCTCAGCATGGAAGTCTACACGTAATCCATAAAGCGCTTAGCCATTCTCCAGATAATATCCCCCTTACAATATTTTTAAAAAAGAGAGTCAATATCTTTTGAATTACACGTATTTACTATTATTTTCCCGAAGTAAAATATACGGATTACTTTACGATTGGATTTGATTCCTTTTGTTTGATTATCTTTCCTAATGTTATTGTATCAAGAGTTGAACGAACTTTTCCTTGCTTGATTTTGTTATTCCATTCTTTTACCTTGTCAAACTTGCTCCCATCCCCAATAATTTTTGTAGCCAAAACTTGATTGTTTGACCACCATGAAATTGCAGTCTGGATTACATATTGTAAATCATTGTCGGATATGATTGGCCAATGCTGACTTAATACATTTTCAAGTGGTAGGTCAAGAAGGCCCAGTCTTTTTTTTATCATAAATAAAATTTCTGCAAACCTAGGCGGATCTTCAAGTGCTGATACAGATATTCTTACCATATTTCCATCTTGGGCGCTTTTATCATTGTCTACAAATATTATCTTGACCAAACCACGAGTTCCCGAAATAGTCAAGCCATCTTTTTCAGTCTCAATTTTACCTCCCATCTCTTTGACAATATCCAACATGACTTGAAGGCGTTCTTTTTGTATCTCTTCAAGTAGTATAGGAATCTCAGATTTTTTCTCAGACAAAGTAGTTATGGTTTCAGAGGATTTTACCAGTTCAATCTTGATGCATCCTAGCACAGTTTTTACCAACTCATAATCATCATTTTCAAATATCAAAGTATCTGAGATTCTCTTGTCTACAGTTGCCAGTCTTCGTAAGACATTGAATATCTCATCAGGTACATTTGGTAACTGATTTTGTTCAATAAACCCACGTTTTCCCTCACCATCAGATTTCCAAATAGCTGTGATTGGTTCAGCAATAGTAGATACAATATTGTATACAGCACGCTTCTCCATAGGGGCAAGCATTGGAGTGATATCCTTTAGATAAGTACGAAAGTAAGTTGTTCCTTCAAAACTTGAACATTTGAGTACGTTACCAAGATTTACTTTGGCATAGAATTTTTCTTTCTTTGTTTCAACTTTTAGTGGAGCCCAGCCTCGAGATTTAGGATCAAACGCTTCCCAAGTTTCTGGGCTGTGAAGTTCGACTTGTTTTTCTTCCCCAAGTTTTCTTATCTCTGGCTTGTAAAGCCTTGTTATAGTTTTAACATGATCTTCTAACGTATGAATAGTGATTGCCATTCCCCACAATGAATCAAGAAATTCTTTTCGTTTTTGAGAGTCCATAACAAGTGTCCAACGTTTTTCAACTGATCTTGGCCTAATCTCTAGTCTATTGAGAACTTTATCCAACCTAGATTTTTGTGAAAATTGTAACGAAGTGATTTTAGTAAATTCGTTTTTGTAAGTTTCACAAAGATTCGGTCTTCCTTTCTGAAAACAAATATCACAAAATTCAAGCGGTTCCAAATTAAGTCCTCTCATGTCATCAGCAATCTGGCATTATAATAGGTTGACATGTCATAACAAGTAATATTTTCATAATTATTGTTTACCAAAAATAAAAATCAAGTTGTTCAAAATACTAGAATTATAGATCTTTATTTTGATTCTGAAATAATTTTTATAGATCTATTCTCTTCTTAATGCAACCATTGGAGAAAGTTGTGATGCTTTCCATGCAGGATAGATACCAGCTATTACACTTAATGATAATGAGAGTATCCAGACTTTTACTAGATCCAATAAATTATAGATCGGAGGAATGTGTACTGGAGGACCTCCACCTGGAATAGAGCTAGTTGTAAAGATACTCATGATATATCCCCCACCAATTCCAATCATCAAACCCAATGATGCACCCATCATGCCAATCAAGCTGGCTTCTACCAAAAATAGCCCAAGAATAGAACTACTTTGAGCACCTAATGCTTTCATGGTTCCTATTTCTTTGATCCTTTCTGTAACTGAATTATACAAGGTTGTAACAATCCCAACTGCTCCTACAACAAGAGCGATAATTCCAACCATTAGGATAAATGCTGCATTTCCGCTTGCAGTTTGCATCCTTACTGCCATGATTGCTTTAGGAGTTGTAGATCCTAAGGTTTTTCCAAATTGGGTTGTAATCTCCTGCTGGACGGTATCAACATCATCTGGAGTTGTAGCAGCAACAATTACTTGATCATACTTGTTTAGTTTATGCAACAGTTGGTTTCCAGCATCAAGATTTATGATAACTGAACGGTCTATTCCTGTATTTCCAGACGGTTTTAGAATACCAGAAACTACAAAATTCTTTGTCACAGTAACAGTCTTTCCACTAGAGTCTGAATAAGTATATGTTGCTTTGATTGTCTGGCCAAGTGTAACAAAGGCGTTAACAGCTCCCTGAGGATTTACTACTGTATCTCCAACTAGAGCGGCAGAACGATCATTTGCTCTGACTGTAGAACCATCAACATATTGAAGATTTGGAAGCTCTACTGGTAATTTGGAAGGATCAATTGCAGTAATAGACGCACGTTGAGTATTTCCTTGAGAATCTATCTGGGCAGAACCAGTGTACACAGGTATGGCATCTAATACATTTGGAAGAGATTTGATTTTTGACAAGATGACATTATTAATTATTATTGAATTGCTAGATGGGGGAGCAAATGAGCTAAGTGAGCGTTGCCCACTTCCCACAAAAAGGACATTTGCAGCTAATGTGTTAAATTGTTTTTGTAAAAAGTCTGCCTGACCTGCACTCAGACCATTTAATATTACTACAAGACTACTCCCAAGAACAACCATCAGAATTGTAAGTATAGTTCTTACTTTTCTGTCAACTAATGCCTCAAATGATAATAAAAAAAGATCTTTAGGATTCATCTTTCTTTTTGACACTATCAAATATTGATACTATATCATTGTCACCTTGTGCAACTAGTTTTAGTTTTTTATTTTTAGATCTTTTTCTTCTTGTTAGAAATATTGCCACTGCTACAATTGCAATTATTGCACCGATAATTGAAGGTGACAATATTTGATCAAAGATTGAAGGTTGACTTACACTATTAGTAGATTGTAAATTTCTACCAATATTTACAGTTCCATTTAGAATCACAGTATGAGAATTCTTCAAGTCATCTGCATATGTTACTTTGAATGCAATTGAATACATACCTGGTTGTAAAGAAGAAATTCCTCTAATTGGAATACTAAATGGAATTGGGGAGTCGGGAGTAAGATCTCCAATGAATTGTTGAGTAGAACCTCTTGGTCTGTTACCACCTTGTCCTTGGAATCCTTGGCCACCTTGTCCTGGAGCATTTTGTCCTTGGAATCCTGAACCACCTTGTGTTTGATCATTTGTGGAATTTGCAATTCTTGCAGCCCTTATAGCATCTAATAGAGGAGATGGAGCAAGTTGTATTGTAGTAAATAATCCTGTAGTACTGCCCTGATTAAGCAAATTTCCTGTAATGCCTGGAGTGCCGCCTGAAGAACTTACAGAGAGATCGTAAAGTTGTAGTTTAATCGAACCTTCAACAAACGCGCCCAATGTGAGGGAATTCGATTGAGATTGGCCTCTTGAAACATAATTGGCAGTTAGTGTAAATGAAGTTGGTGTATTAATCAATGAATTTGCTGCAAACACCTTAGTTGACAGTACCTGTCTCTCACCTGGTTGTAAATTTTGTATTGTCCATGTCGAAGTTCCAACAATAGAGACAGAAGTTGATTGTGGTACAAGAGAGATAATTACATTAGACATTGTATTATTACTATTATTTGATACTGCGAAACTTCCAGTTGCCAAATTTCCGGCAGTGATTAACGGAGTTGTTTCATTTCCAAGATATGATAAAGTAATAGATTGTGGAGGATTTGGAGCTACAACTAGTCCAGTATTAAAAAATACGTTAGAAAGTTTTCCCCATCCATTTTGATAACTTACTTGAATTTGTATTTCTTGAGTTGATCCACTTGCAGAACTGCTTGGATATACTGTAGTACTTATCACAGCTTTAGACTTTGCATGTATTGTTCCAATGTTGAAAGTATTAGCTCCTAGATTGACAAGTTGTGTTGTTGATGATGATAGTACAACGGAATTTCCACTACCTGTACTTCCAGTACCACCTTTAGTATTTCCAAGATTTACAATTGTTGCTATCACTCCAGTTGCATCGGCAGAGCCCTTGTTTTCAATTATTATCGATATGTCACTTTTAGTTTGAGGTGGAATATCCGTAGTTCCGGCAGATGCATCCAATATTACTTTACCAGGAAGAACAAACGGGACATTTAGGAGTGCAGATGTACATGATTGGCCAATCACTCCTTGTTGATTGTAATTTGCAACAAGTGTAGTAGAGAAAGTACCAGTTTTGGCACTTGGTAGCACATTGATGTTAAAGTATACAGTAAATGAGGTTCCTGGCTGAACAGTTCCATAATAATTTCCTACAGCAGGATTGTTTGCAGCCTGCGCGGCTTGACTAAATTTCTCAAGTAATTGAGGATTTGCACTCTCTCCGGTGGGTTTGAATCCAGATGGAAGATTAAGAAAAGCTGTTACTGATTGTAGTGGAAGTGCGCCTCTGTTGTTAAGAACTACAGCAAAAACAGAAGCTCCTTCTCCAGGACCAATCTCCTTTTTGATAGGATTACTTGTAGTATCAGATGTGGTAGACGTACCCTGGTCAACCCAATAGGAATCAACAACCACAGGACCCTGATAAGATGAATCTAAGATTGTTGTTAGAGGCGCAAAACAGTCTCTTTCTCCTACTTGTCCATATGCATTAAAAGATGAAATTGTACTAGGTACAAAAAGCATCACAGCGAAAATTGGAATTACAAATTTTATCGCAAGTTTTCTTGTGAAAAACTTTGCAAAATAGGTTTTAGTTATAGACATCTTTTTCTATCCTCCCATCTCGTAGAAATATAGATCTATCAGTAGATTCAGAAAGTTCTGGATTATGAGTCACCATTATAATAGTTCTTTTGAATTTATGTGAAAGGTTTTTCAACATTGCAAATACATCATTGCCAGTTTTAGTATCAAGATTTCCCGTAGGTTCATCAGCTAAAACTATAGATGGATTATTTATCAAGGAACGAGCTATTGCAACTCTTTGTTGTTGTCCACCACTAAGATTTACTGGTTTTTGATCTTTCTTGTCATCTATTCCAAGCGCTTCCATTATTTTCAAAGCTCTAAAATCTGCCACATCACTTGGCATGCCAGCAATAGTGGCAGGAAGTTTTACGTTCTTGAGAACAGTTGTTCTATTAATCAGATTAAATGATTGAAAGATAAATCCAATACGTTTGTTTCTCAGTGTAGCAATTTCAGAATCGTTGAGAGCAAATATGTCAATATCATCAATGTAGATTTTACCGTTAGTGGGCCTATCAAGAGCGCCAACCATGTTAAGTATAGTGGATTTTCCACTTCCAGATGGTCCTACAATTGATACAAATTCACCTTTTTTTATGGTAAAACTAACTTTATCCAACGCAACAACCCTACCTGCAGAGGTATCATAGATCTTTGAGAGATTTTGTACCCGCAATGCATGAGAATCATTGTCATCAGATTCTGTACGCATTTTTTTTTCAGACATAAAATCTTGTTTAGTACTCATAATCCATCCCTTTAAAATCCATCCAACTGATTACTATACATTTTATGAACTATATGGTAAATACATAATTCCAAAGATTCCATCACGATGTTTAAGCAAATTTTTTACATAAAACAGTTATCAAACCTTGTTCAAGAACATTGTTAGTGAAAGGTAAATGTACTAGTAGTATCAGTGTGCGATAAAAAAATAATTTCTGAAAACTTAATACTCAACTTAGATGGGATTAGACTATTACTTGTCACATGAATATAGAGATAGAATTTACATACGGAAGGATATAATTTTAAAATTGACAGAGCATGACGAACTCAATCAGACATCACTTCTAAGCTATTGTGGATTGAATTTAATGAAGCATAAAGACATTCTTGAGAGTCTTGAGAAGAAAGGTTTCATAAAGAGAACAGAACAGGCATGGGGAAATAAAAAGATAATAAAATTTGCAGTGACTCAGAAGGGACGAGAATTTTCTAAATTAATTTTAGAGCCATATGAGGATATGTTTCCTAGGAAGGAGAGGCATGTTCAAGAACAAAGTTAGCGAAGTGTTTTTAATGGAAACGAGGAAGATCTAACAAATGTCAGAACCTGAAAACAATTCTCCTAAAAAAGATGCATCTCCTGAAGACAAAGATGAAAGAAAAGAATCTGAGAACATTTTGAAAATTTTAGATGAACTTCTATCTCACACTAATAGTTCAAGACGTTTATTTCTGATCTTTATTGCAAGCGCTCTATTTTTTGGACCTGCGGCAGTGATATTGGGAGGAGTTTTGCTCGAGCATCCTCAATACAACATAAGACATCTAGAAACACAGCAAGGTAGTCCATTAGATTTTAGGTCTATTCCCGGGGCGCACCTTCAACTAGTTGATCAAAATGGTACGGTCATAAGAGAATTACCGCCAATGATGGGAGATCGTTCACATAATATGCCAATATTTCTAGGATTACGAGTATTCATTATAATTTCCATAATATTTGCTATCATACTATTATTTATTGCAATTAAAGAATACAAGTTCTTTTCACATTGGAATAAGAGATTTACCAAATACAAATCTCTCAAAGATAAAGTCGACAAAGAATTAAGTGATTAGAACATGAACAAAAGATTTCAAGTTATACATTACATTGTAGTAGTAATGATGCTATCTACTAGTACAATCTACTTTGTAGCTACCTATCAACAATTTACAGATGAAAGTGGAAATAATATACGTGAAATTCCCACAGGAAATAAAACTCAAGAGGGGACTAGTGATTTGGATAGAGTGCAATGGTCAGAGCTTGACACAGGTGCTCAGATAGAGACGGTATTTTTCTTAATTATATCAATAGGCTATATTCCAATTGGAATGTGGATGTTAAAGAAGAAGCATAGTCAAAAACCGCATATCATAGCACTTATTGGATCATATCATTAATTGTATTTTATATAATATCAAGGACGATTAACTTGCCCATGGTTGGAATACAAACCGATGTTGGCATAATAGATATTTCTGCTAAAGTTCTCCAGAGCGGAATAATTATAGGATCTTCATATCTAATCATAACTAGAAAGAAATTAGAACATACATCCAGCGCATAATTTGTTTTCTTACTAGATTTTAGTTTTAATTTGATTAGATGAATTTTCCAGACATGATATTTTAAAAATTGTCATTCCAAGAACTTAGAATATCATTTTGGCATACGAATTATCTAATTAGAGGAAGCTAATTTTTTGTTAGATTATATAGCCAAAATCATCTTCTAAACACAATGGCAACACTTGAGATTAGAGACCTTCACGTACAAAGAGACGGTAAAGAAATTCTCAAAGGAGTAAATCTCAAAACAGGTCCAGGCGAAGTTCATGCAATTATGGGTCCAAACGGATC
>JANXYF010000086.1 GCA_025350175.1 Nitrosopumilales archaeon
ATTTCTGAATCTCCTGCGTTACTAGTGGCAAGAATGCTCCTACATCAGTTACTATGCCCAGTGCCTGCCATGTACCTCTGTCCATAAGCTTTGTTACAGTTGGTTGACTGATGTCTACTACAATTACTTTGACATCTGCAGGTAGCATGTTACCCGTGGCAATGGAATGCAGCATTGTTGAAACCATGATGACAAGTTTTGCATCCTTTACTATTTCCTTGTATTTACGCTGAGCAACTGTCATGTCAGTTATAACATCTGGCAGTGGGCCGTCATCTCTTAGAGAGCCTGCAAGTACAAACGGGACTTTATTTTTTACACATTCATACATTATTCCTCTAGTCAATATTTTTTTTTCTACCATTTTTGGAATTGATCCTGCTTTGAAGACTGAATTAATTGCTTGCATGTGATTTCTATGCCCTCTTACTGCAAGTGTACCATCTTGCACATTCATTCCAAGTGATGTACCTAGAGTTGAATATTCTATATCGTGAACTGCAAGTGCATTTCCTGCAAGAACTGCATTGATAAATCCAGTTCTTATCAGCATTGCAATGGAATCAGATGCTCCAGTGTGTACGATTGCAGGTCCTCCTACTAGAACAATCTTTCCGCCCTGCTTCTTTATTCTGTAAATGTCCTCTGCAACTTTTCTTGCAATATGTTGAGTAGGTCTCTCACTTGAGCTACCACTACTCATGAATTGAAATAGGTTTACACCTTCTCTTGGTCTTTCAGGTGGAGTGACATGTATTCCTTTTTCTCCCACAATTATCTTGTCTCCTTTTTTTACATCTCTGATTGGAGTACAAAATGCCCTGTTTTCTTTAACGGTGATGCATTTGTCCATCATCATGTTTTCTACCTTGATCCATTTTCCTTTATGAAATATTTCGGTATGATTGTTAGTAGTACTGTAGAAATCATCTGGCATTACCATATCTTTTTGCGCAGGTTTTAGCGAGATTGTTTGCTCAATCTTCGATGTAGCGCCCTCACGGTATATAGCTTCTAGAATTTTATCAAGGTGTGCTTGTGATTGACCCTGAATTGTAAGTTTTGCATAACTTGCATCTTTTTTGCGCTTTCCAACCTTGAACTCTTGTACTTGAAATTCGCCCTTGAGATCCATGATGACATCAAAAATTTTGGTTAGTATCATGGAATCAATGAGGTGACCTTTTACTTCTATCTCATGAGTGTATTTCTTGACCATTTCCTGAGATTCCGGGTTTGTACTAATTTAATCTTGGTGTCAATTATTTGACTACAGTCTAGAAAATAAAATCATTAAACGGGAAGAACAACATCACCCGTGTGCTCTTGTATGTTATCTGATTTTATTCTTGCAACAATGGTGTCTTTGCGTTCCGCATTGAGACCTCGAACAAGTGCTTTGGAAATTCCATTTTTATCACAAATTACTATCATGTATCCAGTAGAATCTGACAAGACATATCCTCCCGTATTATTTAGAACTGCATAGAGGTTTTCCTCGCCTACTGGTTCCCATACATTGGTCTTGTTATCTCTTAATGCTAAAGCGGGCATTGCCTGATCATTACACAACTTGTTGAGATACTCGCGTGATTCTTTGACTCGTTTCTCGCCAATTTTTAGTGCAACAAAATACTGCATGATTGAAAAACTAGTTCTAGTTATTTATACGATAGTGTATCAAGTATATCCAAAAGTTCTTTTGATTTTATCTCTTTTTTTGCCGAGTCTACAAACAAACTTAATTTTTCATTTGAAAATCCTTCTGAAGAATATTTTACAGCTTGGATGGCCATCTCTAGCTTGTCAATTTCGTGTAAGAGAATGGACTCTTTTGTATTTGCTTGAATGTATTCCTGCCATACTTTGTCATACTGTACTGCGAGATTGTCTGGTAGCTTGGAGAAGATCTCTTTCATTGCATCCCCTTCAGCTACCTTCTTGTTCTCCTTTGAGATCTCTTCTGGCATAAAATCCCCAGTGATTGATTCTGCCAAATCGTGAAGAAGTGACATTTTGAGAATTTTTTCAGTGTCCAATTTTTGTGAATCTGAGAAAACCATTGCCATAATTGCAGTGGCGTAGGAATGGTCTGCTACTGATTCGGGGTTCTCAATACCCACTTTGCTTATCCATCCTTTACGTGGTACTCTTTTGAGTTCTGATACTAGGTAGAAAAAGTCAAACAACACAAGTAATTCTTCTCATGATTCCTGTTTTAATCTTTGAGTCTATTGTCTAGTTTTAAAATGTCAATATATTCAAACAAGATTAAAATGACAAGAATCACTAGTATGTAACTGTGAAAATTTATACTAAAACTGGTGATGACGGAACTACTGGGTTGATTGGCAACAAGCGTGTAAAAAAATCAAACCCTAGAATTGCAACTTATGGCATGGTAGATGAACTTAATGCTGCTCTTGGAATTGTTTTATCTTCGAAATTAGGAAAAGACATTCGTGATTTGTTGATAAAAATACAAAATGATTTGTTTGTAGTTGGTGCAGATCTTGCAAATCCAAATTTGGATAACAAGTCAAACAGGGTTTCATCTGAAATGGTGCTATATCTTGAAAAAGAAATTGATAGGTTGGAGGAGAAATTGTTGCCGATAACTTTTTTCATTTTACCTGGAGGAGATTTGGTTGCGTCGCAGGTTCATATGGCAAGAGCAATCTGTAGAAGAGCTGAGATAAATGTTGTAAACTTGTCAGAGGTAGACCAGATAAACAACGAATGTTTGGTCTACATGAATAGGTTATCAGATCTTCTTTTTGTGGTTGCCAGAACAATAAATAAAAGAAAAAAAATTTCAGATGTTGCATGGAAAAAATAGGAGAGACACACTTTAATTCCCGAATACTTTGAGAATCAAACGTGCCGCCGTAGCTCAGCCCGGGAGAGCACTCGGCTGAAGACCGAGCTGTCGCATGTTCAAGTCTTGCCGGCGGCACCTTATTTCATGTCCAATGCTGGCGCCACTGGATTAAATTGGGTAGAGGGGTTTGTTCTAAAATTACAGTTCTGATCAATTTTTAACAGAACTTGTTATGACCTTGAGTTCAAATTGGTTGCTAATGGACCAGAAATCATTGTCATCACCATTGAATTTTGCAAAAATATTGTAAATACAAGCACCTGAATACTTTGGTTTCGCTGTTCCCATTTACGGCAAAATTTCCATCATTATCAGTTATAGCACTTGTAATTGTTCTTGTTGCATCATAAGGTGAGTCATGTTGTATGAAGATGATCCTATTTGGAAATGATTCATTTTTGATTTAGGATGCATCTGTATTATTAATAAAATTATTATAATTTTGAATGAAATGTTGTGACTGTTTTTAAGCCATGATTGAAATTATTGTAACCCCTGACTTGGCTACCTGCATTGTAAAACATCGGTGCAAATAGGGGGCACATTTCCTTTAATATCTGAAGGAAAAGGTCTATGACTCAATTCTAAGACAAGTTTAAAAGGACGATGTTACGTGTTTGATAATCGTCTTATGACAAAGGACAAGAAAAAACTAGCAAAAAAGCCTGCTAAGAAGGTGGCACCTAAAAAGGAGCCTACTAAGAAGGTAGCACCTAAAAAGGAGCCTACTAAGAAGGTAGCACCTAAAAAGGAGCCAACTAAGAAGGAAGCTCCAAAGGGTAAGGTAAAAGAAAAGACCAAACTCAAAGAAGACATAGTTCAGGAAGACGATGGAATCATAGTAGTTGAAGATGATACTGGTCTTGACAGGGAAGCAGAGCTTGAAGCAAGAAAGGCATACCTAGAAGAAGCCCGCTCACAAGAAGCAAGCGACGATTAGCATTCTTCATAATTTTTCAACATAATGCTTATCCGTGATTACTCTATTAACAGGAATCATGCGATCTCTTTGTTTGATATCTGTAAAACCTGGTAAAGTTGACACAGTGATAGCATTTCTGAAAAAAACAAGAAAGATTATCAAAGAAATCATGGTTGTAACGGGAAGGGCAGACATTGCAGTTGTACTACAAGGTACGATTGAAGAGATCAATAATGTTGTAATAGACTTTAAGAAAATAAAAGAAATTGTTTCAACAGAGACTTTGATTGAAGTGGAGGTAGATATGGGTTGGTCAAAGCCGTAGTTCTAGTCAAATCTCCGAAAAAATTGATAGCGGCACGACTCCGTATGGTAAAATCAGTCTATGACTCTTTTCCAGTAAGTGGTCAATTTGATGCTGTTGCGTTGATCGAAGTCAAGGAATTATCACAGTTAAAGGACGTAGCAACCGAGATTCAGAATATCAATGGCGTAGAGCGTACTGAGACGCTTGTACAAGTAGTATAGGTACCAAAATCCTTTAACACCTCCATGTGTTAACTTGGGGTATGAATATCAGACACCTTGGCAGCGTAATTATCGCAGTTTCAGACATTGAAAAATCTCTGAAATTTTACCACGAGGTAATTGGATTGCCAATTAAGAATTCCAGAGAAAATTGGGTAGAATTGGCAAAAGAGGGTGCAACGGTAATACTCCATCCTGCAATCAAGGCCATTAACACTGGAACATCTATTGAAAATGGTATAGTTGTAGGACTTGTCGTAGGCGATATAGACTCTGCAGTAAAAGAACTCAAATCGAAAAATGTCCCAATTTACAGAGACATTATTTCTCACAAGGCAGGCAAAAACTGTATTGTGTTAGACCCAGACAATTACATGGTGTCATTATTTGAGCCCTCATTTGATGATGGTGCAAAACAAGCACGTGGTTTCCACGGATTTGCTCCACTCTAAATAATTTTTTTAATTTTCAACATTATTTTAACTACTGCATCTGGAGATGTATTCTTGTTTATTGAGATGTAGTAAATTCCCTCTTTTCTTTGAAATACAATTACCGTGATTTTTTCATGTCTGAAAACTACGTGGTCCATATTTCCAAGGGCTGAACTTGCTTTGTTTCGCATTGTCAATAAAGTTGAAACAAGAAAGAATTCATTTCTTGCAGATTCTCGGGATAATAAAGTAGTAAGTCCTGGTTGTAAAATTCCAGTTAAGGTAGTTCCATATTCGTTAATCAATCCGGCATATCTGACTGATTTTGATATCTCTAAAATTCTTTCACACTTTTTTCTATACTGTGTAATCAGTTCTTTCCATTTTTGATCTGGTGTCTTTTGCATGGTTATGGTAGAACATTTAGGCTTTAAAAAGTAAGAGGTTACTTTTTCTTTTCTTTATCAAGGCCTGCTTTTAACGAAAGATTTTCTTGTCGCAATCTTTCATTTTCTTCTTTTAGAGTATCAACTGGTTGCATCTTTGCATGCATTGGATGTCCTGGCATGAACGCATTGGGTGTCATGTTAAACAAGCCTGCTGCATATCTCTGAAACATTGTATGATAACCTGTAAGTTTGCCCATCATCATGTCAGAATCGTGTACAATCTGGTCTTTTATTCTTCCAGCATTGGCAATTCCTAACGGAGGGTTTGCACGTGGTGGCAATCTTGGAAATGCAAATGGCGAATTTACCATATCAAATGGTTGACCAAAAGTTTCCATAATTCTTCTTGCATCAAAATACCACATGAGTAGAATTCTTGTTCTCCTCTATTTCATGTTTACTCACAAAATTACGCGTTAGATATAGAAAAGTGTCAAGTGTCAGTCATTTTTTATCAAATTCCGTTGATCGCTGATCCTTATAGAATGCACTGATCGACATCAGTTTAATGTCAAAAACAATATCAATGCATTGTATAAAATGTAAAAAAAATATTAATTCTACAGATTTATACAAAATTATAATGTATATTGTAGACCAAAAATTTACAGATCATCACTATGAACATATAGAATGCCCCGACAGATTTACTGTCTAAGGGTGTAATGCATAAACGGGATATATCTTCCCAGTCTTCTTGTCTTGGTAAGACCAGCTATTGTCTGGCCACTCTACTGGTTCAAAGAGATTTTTCAATTTAGGATGAAGTTTTTCATATATGTCGTTTCCAACCAGAATTTGATTTGGTTTTGAAAGAGCAGTAATCTTTGCGGCAATACTTACTGAAGGACCTAAAATATCAACATGCGATCTTGCTTCATCAGAACCATATCGAACTATTACATTCTCCCCAAAGTCCATCCCTATCTTTACACGCAATTCAGGATAATCATATTCACTAAGAATTGGATTTATTCCTCTTTCAATTACGTCAATCATGGTCTTTGCGCAGTTTACGGCGCTATCTGCCATCACTAGAGTGCCTTCCTCTGCAATGAAATATCCTATTACCGCATCACCCACATACTTTAAGACATAACCTCCATGGTGACGTATGACTGAACGCATCTCTTGTGAAAATGAACTTATTATGATTCCAAGTTTTTCTGGTGGAAGTTGTAATGCCATATCGGTTGAACCAACAAGATCTACGAACATGACTATCATGTGTATTTTCTGTGATACGTGATTACGCAGAAACGTGTCAGATTCGTCTACTGAATAGTCATACTCGTATCCTTTCTTAAGTGAACTCCATACTCTTTTCTGCGTCTCTTTGATAAGGCTCTCAGCATCCAAGGTGCCAGACTTGCCCCCTCCTAGCATCATGTCTACAAAGCTCTTTGTGGGTAGCACATCTTTTGATGGAATATCTGTATTTTCACTCATTATTGCTCACTCTAGTGGGAAATTGACTCCGCATACGGGACATACTCCTCTTTCTCCTTTGTATTTTATATCAAAGTATTGTATGATTTCTACATCGCAGTTCCAGCATACTATCTTCTTAAAGGAGGGTTTTGCCATTTTCCCTTGCTACCATGGATGAAACTGGCTTTATTGCATATTTAAATTACCCATCGATTTTATGTGGATGTTTTTAAAGACAATTAGTGCAAATTCCCACAAGTAATCCGGATCCTTTTATAAAATCAATGAGTGACAAGGCAGAAACTGCGCGTACTTTATTTCAAGAACATATTGCAAATCTTACAAAAAAAGTTCCTCTTAAAGTAATGTTGGGGGATGGTACCGTAACAGACCAAGAATCATTTGATCCTGCACTGGTTAGAAAGTTCTTTGATGAATTCCTTAATACGATCCCAGAATGGGACAATCAGGGCGTTTCTGCAACTGCCGAGAAAGATCTTCGAAGAAGTTTTATAAAATTTGAGATAAAAGAGGGAAACTATCTTCTTTCAGGACACATGTCATTGCAATATCATGCATTGTTATTCTATAAACTTGACCACAGGGTAATTGAGATTCAAAAAGAACTCTCAGACATTTCTGACATGATTGCAAAACTTCAGGTAAAGGTAGGACCGGAAAATGACAAGATAATTGAGGAAACACTCAAACAGAAAGGGTATCAGGAAATGGATGACCAAAAATTATTTGAAGTATTATTTAATCGCGAAGACATTACACAGGATATTATTCAATCAATCGAAGTATCACATGCCGAACACACAAAACTTGTTTCAAACAGAGATAGATTATTTGGCGAACTTGATAATATGTTAATTGAAATATATCACACAACGTCTGTTATGATTGATGAGAACAGAATGATCGCAGCAGAAGAAGGATGTCTTTGCAACTTTAATTTGGAGTATCTAAAAAACAACGTACGACAGGGAAACATAAATTTGTACAGAATATCAGAGCAGACCAAGACAAACTTGCTTGTGTTGATGGATAATGTCGTAAAAGTTCTAAAAAAATAAAAAAATTGTTTATATCTTTGTATTTATTAAAAGTAGCATAATTTAGTCAAGGGGCTGAACTGTATCATCGACGCCAGAGTTTGGGGAGTTGACGCCAGGTGACACAGTGTACCCCTTGACTTAGATCTGTGTTCTAATCCTGATATTATTTAGCCCTTTCCTGATCGTTGAAAATCTTATTAAATTAGGAACCAATTTTGCATTTTTTGCTTAAAATAACATTTTGTTATCAAAAATACATGACACATTTTGGAGCAATAGTATTCAACAAGCCAAATATACCAAGATTGGTTGAAAATTCTGTTGAACGTCACTTTTGAAGATATACTGAAATCTCAAAAAATTCAGAAAAACGTAATTCGTAGAACTCCACTTGAGAGTTCATACTCGTTTAGTATTATGACAGGTTCCAAGGTTTATCTAAAATCTGAATGTCTGCAAAAGACTGGTTCGTTTAAGGTAAGAGGAGCTTATGCAAAGATTGCAAGTTTATCCAAAGAAGAAAAGAAAAAAGGAGTTATTGCGGCTTCAGCAGGAAATCATGCTCAAGGAGTAGCATATGCATCTGCACTTGAAAAAATTCCATGCACCATAGTAATGCCTGTAACTGCATCACCTGCCAAAGTTTCTGCAACAAGATCATACGGTGCTAAAGTAATCTTGGAGGGTACCATATATGATGAGTCATCTGCCAAGGCAACCGAGATTGCAAAAAAAACTGGTGCAACAATGGTCCATGCATTTGATGATGAAACTGTAATTGCAGCTCAGGGAGTAATCGGACTAGAAATAATCCAAGACCTTCCAGATGTTGATGAAATTTATGTTCCAATCGGTGGAGGAGGACTTGCTGCAGGAGTTCTAATAGCAGTAAAAGCAAAAAAGCCAAAGGTCAAGGTGATAGGAGTACAATCATCAGGATTTCCTGCAATGAAAAAATCATTTGATGCAGGAAAATTACAATCAGTTTCAGGTCATAGGACAATCGCAGATGGTATATCTGTCAAAACCCCCGGTAAATCTACATTTAAAATCATAAATGAATTAATTGACGACATTGTTCTAGTTGACGATTCTGCAATTGTCAAGGCAATGTTTCTGTTAATGGAAAGATCAAAGATGGTTGTAGAACCAGCTGGTGCTGTAGGGCTTGCATATCTGCTTGGCAAAAAACCTTCCAAGGGCAAAAAAGTTGTTCCCATATTATCAGGAGGAAACGTGGACATGTATCTGCTAGGCCAAATCGTAGCTAAAGGCCTCACTGAGATGGGAAGAATGGTCAAGATATTCATACTTTTAACAGACAAGCCAGGAGCACTAAAAGAAGTTGTAGATCAGATATCCTCTCTTAGTGTTAACATTGTAGATGTAATTCATGATAGGTTGTCTTCAAGCATTCCTGCAGGAACAGCTGGTGTGACACTGAGTTTGGAGACACAAGGCCAGGAACACGCAGAACAACTCGTTGCATTCCTCAAAAAGAAAAATATCCAGTTTAAGGTAGTTACATAATTTTATTTTTTAAAATTATTCTATGATGTTGAACTAACTAATGAAAGAACGTTGAATACCAAAACTATTCCTACAAAACCACATGCGATGATTGTTGTTATCTTCCGGTTGACAAATTCACCCATTAATTTCTTATTCGTTGTAAGTATGACAACTGGTATCACTGCAATTGGTATCAGCATGCTGAGGAGAAATTGACTGTAGATCAGTATGTGCAAAGGATCAAAACCAAGTAGTATTGCAGCTGTAGTTGGAATTACATTTACAAATCTTGTAATTACTCTTCGTACCCATACGTTGACTTTTTTTCCCAAAAATCCCTCCATTATTATTTGACCTGCTAATGTTCCTGCAGCAGATGAGGCAATGCCTGACGAGAGCAAAGTAATCACGAAAACTACACCGGCAGTTGCTCCAAACAAAGGCATAAGTGTTTTGTAAGCTTCTGCAATTGATGCAATTTGAGAATTGTGAGGATTGAATGCAACTGCTGCCATTAGTAAGATTGCAGCATTTACCAAGGCAGCTATGGTGAGCAAGAATATAGTCTCAGCAAGATGTAGTCTCCGCATCTTCCTTCTCTCCTCAAGTGTCTTACCCATTGCTTTTTCCTTTGTAAGAAAAGAATGTAAAAAGACAACATGTGGCATTACCGTTGCACCAATTATTCCAACAGAAACAAACAACGCACTAGAATTTACAAAGTGAGGAGAAAATGTGCCAGAAAGTATTCCGTGAATATCTGGTGATGCCACTAGCATCTCATAGACGTAGCCAAAGCTTATGATTGAAACAAAAAGCAAAAAGAGTTGTTCTAGTAATCGGAATTTTCTTGATGTAAGTGCGAGTATTATGATGACATCTGCAGCTCCAAAGATTGCAGCATAGATCATCGGTACTCCAAATAATAGGTTCAATGCAATGACTGTTCCAAGATATTCTGCCAAATCTGTAGCAGCTGCTGCAACTTCGGCACTTAGCCAATATGGTATAATGAATAACTTTCTACCTAATTTTTCCTTCAAAATTTCAGCCATGCTCCTTTCTGTAGCAATGCCTAATTTTCCAGATAGATACTGGACTAACATCGCTATGGCACTTGAAAGCCATACTACCCAGAGTAATGAGTACCCAAAAGCAGCTCCGCCTTGTAGGTCTGTCCCATAATTTCCTGGATCCATGTATGCTATGCTTACGATTAGTGCAGGACCAGAATATGCAATGAACTTTCTAATGTGACTTGTGGCATGAGATAATTTTGAATGTAATTCTGATGTTGTCACAAATGCCTTGTGGTCTAGCCTTCATATAAGAGTTAGCTAGGACTAAATTGTTTAGCTAGATCTAAGTTTACAAAATCTCTTTGAAAATGATTAATAGAGAATCAAATCAAGTATTGTAAGTTGGTCTCTAATTGGAAAGGAACATCTAGTATGTCTTGGTCAGAGATTGAATCATGCGTAGAGATTCTCTCTGATGTGATAAAAAAGACAGGTTTTGAGTTTGATGCAATTGCTACTATATCGCGAGGAGGATTAGTTCCAGCAAGACTTGTTGCTGATCATTTCAATATAAAAAAAATACTGGTTGATAAAAAAGTCATTCCAAAAAGAACGCTTTTTGTTGATGACATATATGATTCAGGTACTACTTTTGAAAAAATAATTCCTCTTGTCAAAGATCCTAAAAATTTTGTATATGCTACTCTGGTGGCAAGAAAA
>JANXYF010000106.1 GCA_025350175.1 Nitrosopumilales archaeon
ATGATTTCTAATAGCTATTGCGTCTTCTAGTGTCTTTATAGTAAATGCAAATTCTTCGATATTATTATTTCCAAAGAAGTTATCCTTACTACCAAGGGCAAGAACAAGATAATCATATTCCAACACTGATTCTTTTTGATCAAATATTCTAATTACAGAGACACTTTTGTTTTCTACATCAATTGATAGAATCTTGGCATGACAAAAGTTTGCGGCCTTGCAAAAAGTTCTGATGGGTGTTGTGATATCACTAGCATGAAGCATTCCGGATGAGATTTCAGGAAGCATTGGTGTGAAAAGGAAAAAGTTATCCTGACTAACCAAAGTGATTTCCGTATCACTCCCCTTGAATTGTTTTTGTGCCTCTCGCAGTACATTGCTTCCCGCAAAGCCACCTCCAAGTATAAGAATTCTAGTCTTGGCGGGATTTTTTGTACTAAATTTTCGTATCATTTCATACACCTACCGTCATATCCAATCAGAAAATAAAAGGAATACACCCTATACATGCATAATCAACTGTTAATGCATCAATAAACCAGTAGCTTATTTGAGATGAACAAACCCGTAGAAAATATTTGCCTATCACGTATAGAATGGACGATATCCAGTGTATTCCATTTCTATACAGGTTATCTCAATACTGACCCCATACCCATATAGAGACAATATGAGTTCGCTAGCCAGAGCAGTGTAAATGTAACATCCACAGAATTGCAGTTATAGGGGCATATTTTTTCTAGATTTCCGAAATTAATTTTAACCTTTAATGAAATTCTTTAGACATAGAGGATAATCGAAGGTAAAATACAGTACAATACAAAATGATCATATGTTCAAACTGTGAAACTATACACATGTCAGAATCTGCACTAGTATGTTCAGATTGTGGGATTTCATTCGAATAAACAAGAGTCAGACATAGGAAAAAGTTCATCTCTAGTATAAAATAACAATACTATTACTTTTGAGGAAGGCAATAATGCATGGAAATTTATTCTCCTACAACTGGAATCAATCATGCATGAAGACAAAGGCACTTGCAAAGGAGCATGTAAGGAATACAAAGTTAGAAAACCAAGAGATGGAACTAGTAGATATTCATCAGGTCAAGTACGTTGTCAGATATGCGGAGTATTCATGTCAAGAGAGTCATGCCATGACAGAGAAGGCAGGCCTGCAACCGATGAAACGGTAGATTTGTATTGCAAATGTTGTAATTGCATGGTAAGATCAAGGCCTAGAAACAAACCTGGAACAAAACATAATAAAAAAACACCTCAAGAAGAATACAATGAATTAAGAAAAAAGTATTGAAAAAGTATTTCACAAATTACAAAGACGCATTTTTCCACTTTGAATCAGACTTTCCAGATTTAAAAGAGCATCATGATAACTTGCCCTATTGGCAAGTTTATGCTCTAGTTTATTGATACCTTTTTGTACATTTGTAAAATCATGCATTCGTGATGGATGAATGGCATGCAGTAATTGATGAACCAATACAACAGTTACCATTCTCCTGTTATCTCTAGTATCTTCCTTGAGTGAATCATGAATAAATATTTTGTATAAAGGTTGACTTGGCAATCCCCTAATCAAATTGATATCGCCTGATGCATTTCCATTATTTTGTAGTTTCACATCAAATGTCTTATGTGCAAAGAAATTTGCACAGTCTACAAAGCTTTTATCATCAGGCTTTTCATCATGATATTCCACGATCAAATTTTTTGCATCTTCCAGACAATCAGATAGCCAATATGGGCTATCCATGTTAGAAGTCATTGAAGTTACCTTTTTCACACTAGGTTCTACATTTATGTTTGCAGTATCTGTTGAAGAAGACAGTTGCAATTCATTTTGGGATTGAGATGCAATAGAACTTGAAAAAGTGTCTGCTTTTACATACTCTACATTCTCAAGCATTGTACATTTGTGTCTCTGAGGCGAGAGATGGTCTCTACAGTAAACATATCCACACAGCTTGCAAGGCATACTCAAAGTCTCATCGACTTTTGCCCCATCAAATGTACAATATTTGTCCGTGATTTTTTATATAAGCCATTTAAAATAAAGTTGGCTGTTCATCGATTTGACTAAAAGGTATAGGACGTCTAAGTATTTTATGGAATTAGACGCCATAGGAAACATACCAGTTTTAGGATATAATCTGTCATAAGACGGCAATTTTTCTCGTAGAATATACTCTACCAAAATTCTTTTCATTGATTGATCCAAAATATTTTCCCCATACAACTTATGAACAACAAAAAATGAGATTCATTGTTGACCCAGTCATTTGCAAAAATTATAAAAAACATTCAAAAAAAGAATTTTACAAAATTATGGATCATTTGTACCATAAGCATGGCAAGTATCATATTTTTGTCAAGCCAATCCTTTGCCCAAACTGCACAGACTCCTGACCAACCAGCTGGTTTTACGGCAGTTGCAATATCGCCTACTAGTGTTAGCCTTAACTGGAGCCCTCCACAAAATAACGGTGGACCACCTATAACAGGGTATAAAATTGATTATAGAATCGTGCCATCAACAACATATACCAATCTGGCCACACTTGGCAATGTTACTACTTTTACTCACATCAATCTAATTACAGGCAAGACATACATTTATCGAGTTTCTGCAATTAATTCAAACGGTACAGGTAGTCCGTCACCAGAAGTTTTAGTTACTCCGACAAGTAGTTCTGCTCCACCCAAAAATATTGCCCCAAATCCACCACAAAGTCTTACTGCATCAGCATATTCATCTACTCAAGTAAATCTCTCATGGAGTGTTCCATCATCCAATGGAGGACCGCCAGTAACAGGTTACAAAATACAATACATGTTAGATACCGGAAATTTTACTAATCTAGTTTTAAATTCAGGCAGTTCATTTACTGCTTATTCTCACACAGGCCTACTTGTAGGTCATACCTACACCTATAGAATATTTGCGATAAATTCTATTGGTACAAGTAATTCATCAAATACTGCAAGTGCAACTACAGTTAAAGTGACTACAGTTCCAGGTTCACTCATTCTTAGTGCAAATCCCTCATCTGCGACAAGTATCAGCTTATCATGGAGTTCTCCTTCAAATGACGGTGGATCTGCAATTACTGGATACAGGATAGAGTACAGTAATGCGACATCTCAGTATAGCATACTTGTAGCAAACACGGGAAATACACAAACATCGTATCTTCACAAAGGTCTTACAACAGGTCAAATCTACTCATATCGTGTTACAGCTATCAACGCAATTGGAATTGGAAATCCATCAAATGTGGCAAGTGTAACGCCTCAAGAAACAACAACTCCAAATATAACAATGGCCATTGCAATTTCTCCAACTAGTGCAAGCATATCATGGATTGCACCATCGCAGACATATGGTCAAATTATCAACGGATATAGAATTGATCAAGTCATAAACGGTAACTTTCTTCAAATAGATAGTGTGGCAGGAAGTATTACAACATATACAATTCCCAATCTTACCACAGGTAAGACATACAATTATGCAGTAACTGCTTTATTATCTGGAGGATCTGAGACAAACCCCTCGCCTCTTGTTTCCGTGTCACCAACAAGTACATCATCTGCACCAAGTCCATCAGGTCAACCAGTATCACAAAGCCCACAGCCACAACAAAATCTACTACCTGATCCACCAACAAGTCTTAACGCAACAATGATTTCTCAAAATACTGTAAAGATCTCATGGGTCATGCCATCAAATAATGGCAAGCTCCCAATCACAGGATTCAAAGTTGAATCAAAGACAGGATCAACTGGGACTTGGTCCACAATTACATCAAATATTGGAGTCCAGACATCATTTGTAAAATCAGGACTTCAAGTTGGTACAACGTACTTTTATCGAGTCTCTTCAATAAGTAATGCAGGTACAAGTCCACCATCCTCAGAAGCATATGTCAACACATCTCCAAATATGAGCCAGACACCTACTACCCCAGCCCCTTCAACCACACTACAATCGCAAGGAATTATTCCTGTTGTAAATACCACTTCAACAATAAGCTACCAAGCTACTGGAGGTCAGATAACAGGTGCCAGTATCAATCCAAGTACATTCTCATTAAAAATCAATTTGAAGGCAAATACTGCTGGAACTGTATCAATTCAGATTCCAAGAAACATGATAGACGCAAAAAAACTGGATGGTTCAGATGATACATACATAGTTACTTCTGACAAAAGCATGATATCATTTAACGAAACAAAAACATCATTGTCCAGAACACTCATAATTTCTTTTCCTGCAAACACAAATGAAATATCAATCTATGGAACAACTGTGATACCTGAATTTCCAATTGTACTGATGATTTTCATAATTGCTTTTAGTACAATGATTATATTTTCAAAAAGAATCATCAAGTAAGAATTTTTAATTATCAGATCAAATAGATATCCAGTATTTTTTAGGATTTTTATGCCACTTGATTAATTCTTCTTTCTCTTCTTGACCAATATAATTTCTTGTCAGAGCAACTTCAATTAGATCTGAAAATACAAGCAGTGGATGCATTTTACATTTTGTTCTCTGAAAATTCTTCTTTGCAATATCAAGATCATAAGTAAAGATAAAGATGCAATCACTTACCTTTCCTCCATTTCTTCTTACAGCTTTGATTGCAGATATTGCACTGCCACCGGTACTTACAAGATCTTCAATTACCAAAACTCTGTTACCCTTTTCCATATAGCCCTCTATCTGTCTCTTTTTACCGTAGCCTTTGGCTTCAGATCTTATGTATATCATAGGCTTGTTGAGTCTCTCAGCAATCAGTGCAGCCCATGGAATTCCTGCAGTTGATACGCCTCCAACAATATCAAAATTCAATTTTTTAGCAATCTTGACGACCTCATCAACAACTGCCCGCCTCTTGTTTGGATAACTTATCAATCGTCTATTATCGCAATACATTGGCCCTTTAATGCCAGAAACAAAAGTGTACAAGTATGGTTTTGTAAAGCTAAAAGTTACTGCTTTTATATCAAGCAGCATTTCAGCAACTCGCTTTGAAGCCTTGATCATCATCAAATATACAACAAGTATTGGCATATTTCTGAATAACTAT
>JANXYF010000108.1 GCA_025350175.1 Nitrosopumilales archaeon
CCGGTTTTTCTTCTACCTTAAGTTCTCCGTCAAAAAAGCAGTTTAATTGATAAACTTCTTCTGTAATAGTATTTCCTCTAACAAGCTTGCGGACTCGCTGTCCTTTTTCAGCATCTCTTAATCCTACACCTCTTGATAACAAAATGTATTTTCTGGCACCACCATGGATATCTTCTCGTAGTGGAACTCCTGACTTGTCGCTACCTCCAGTAATTTTTAATTTACCAGATTCTCCTATTAATGCGGCATCTAATTCGCTACCTACTTGTAGACCCAAAAATGGTCCAGCCTCCTTCTCCTTTACCTCTTTGGTAATAGCTCTCCCTTTTTTATCTGATATATTCAGCTTGAATGTAGCCAAGTAGTAAAAAAAATCTTTAAACTATTAATTAATCTTTGTACCTAAATCTTTTAAAAATGCCAGAGACCTTTGCTAGATTGTTGAATGAATCAATCAAGTGTCCTCGCTGTGACAAGATAATGGTCTCAATGCAAGCCTGTCATATGATATGTACAAATTGTGGAGCACATCTTGACTGTTCAGACAAGGGCTCATTTTGGTGATTAAAAACCAGGTCTATCTAATTGAAAGTTTTCAGCCAGTTCACCAACCTTTTGTTTCATTAAATTAAGATAATCATCATATTTTGCCTCAAATCCACAATGGGGACATTTGACATTTGTTATTTCATCATCAAGTATTGCAACTTTGTCACATTCTGGACATTTTGCATCCATGATATAATTTGTCAACTAAACTATATAATGTTAGACGCCAGATCTCGATTCAGCGGAGTTAGTCCAGCCTGGTAGGACGTCAGCTTCCCAAGCTGAAGGTCGCGGGTTCAATTCCCGCACTCCGCATTTTTTTTTATTTGTTATTTTGAATAATTTTTGTTATTTTTTCAAATTCATTTTCATCAAGTGCTGGCCGTTTTACAAACATGCTATGAATTGGGCCTGCACCATCAGAAGGATTTCTAGGAACAATATGAACATGTACATGAGGTATCTCCTGACCGCTCTCCTTACCATTATGAATTGCAATTAATGATGACAAAGAAATTGATTCAAGTTTTCGTGCCAAAATCTTTACTGTTTCAAAAAGATCTTTGCTGTCAGACTCACTCATGTCTTGTACCTTAGCATAGTGATTTTTTGGTATAACAAGTGTATGACCTTTAGCAAGTGGAAAGGCATCCAGAAATGCAAGTGAATTTGTAGTCTCGTATAATTTTTTTGCAGAAATAGTTCCATTTGCTATTTTACAAAAGATACAATCCATAGGCTTTTCCCTCGTGAGAGTGTTAAATCTTTTACTTTACATCACATTTGTGATATGGCTTGCTCAATGCTAGTTTTGTCATGTGCTTCAGGCATTTGTTTTATATACATTTCAAAATCTTCTTTGGCAATAGATGACTTTTTCTGTTCAAATCTTGCTAATCCGCGATTCTTATAAATTGGTGCAAATCTAAACGAGTCAATCTCAATTGCCTTTGTATAATATTTCTCGGCATTCTGAAAGTCTTTGGCTTTCAAGTAATAATTTCCCATTCCTCGGTAAGCCAGATAATACTTTGAATTTAGTTCTAAAGTTTTTTTATAGTAATCGAGAGCTTCACTAGAATTTTGATCATTTAGTATTCCTGCCAATAAACACATAGCAGTTAAGTTCAGTTTGTTTATCTCAAGAGCTTTCTTTAGCATATTTATACACTCATCAGTTTTGCCTTGAAGTCTTGACTTTTCTCCATCAAAACACAATCTGTTAGATCTAGTCTTTTTTTCATCAAATGTATTTACATCAGGAAGAATATCCTGTGGAACTATCAAGAGCATCAATCGGTCATCCTCTTCCCATTGTTCATCAAATCTTTTCTCAGGAATGGCACCTATTTTTTCAGGTTCTGGTATATAATGAAAAATGGTTTTTTCTATTTCGTCATATCCTACAACAAGTGATGCATGTTGTACTACATCCTTTATTCCTGGAAGTATCACAATAGGTGGAACTCCTATGTCTATCATTTTTTTGAGTTCTTTAAGACTAGAGTTTGAAATAATCGCTGAAAGACCATGTCGTTCTGCAAGCTCAACTCCTTCAATGAGAATACTTCCTTTCATGTGAGGATATTTTTTTGCAATTTCTGTGGCCTCTTTTAGTGGCAAGTCTATTCCCCAGTATTTTGATACTGCGCTAACAACTGATGGCAGACAGATGTTTTCCTCTCGTACTAGAGGTATCTCAAGTGTGTGAGTCGAGTCCATCAATTAATCAATCAATTATACAATATTAATACTATATAATGAGACTAAATTTCTGCAACAGAGATTTTCCATCTGTACTCATTTCTGGGTGAAATTGTGTTCCAAAAATATTTTTATTATCATACTGAAATATCTCAAATTTACAATCATCTGATGTAGCTATTTGTGTAAAAGAAGAATCAAGTTTCGATACCATGTATGAATGGCTTTCAAATCCTTTTATTTTGCCACTACAGAGAGGATTATCTTTTGTGATATTAATTTCATACAAACCATTACGTGATGATATCATTTTTTTTATTGTGCCTCCCAAAGTGAGTGCAAGAATTTCTGCACCATAACATATACCAAGTAATGCTTTGTCTTCCTCTAGCGAATTTTTTACTAATTTTGAATTAATAATATTCATTTCTGGATTATTCTTTCGTCTTCCTGATAATATGATAGATGAATAATTATCAAGATCAAGTGACGATATATTAGAAAAGACATGAGATTCAAAATCTAGGTTTAGTTCTTGTATACATTTCAAAAGTGATGGTGTGTAGACAGAACCATTGTCTACAACTAGCAGCAAACTATCTTACACCTATAGTAATGTAATGTAGTTCTGGTACGTTTTGTTCTACTGCTACAGCACCTAACTTGACCGTGCCATTCTCTTGCCAGAATAATACTCTGTTACTTTCTGGATGGACAAAGTTTTTCACAAATGTAGTGATGAGACTTTTTGTATTATCAAGATCTGATTGTTGTGTAAACGATATCTTACCCTCCTCAAAAGTAAGTGGAAATTGAATCGTTTGTGGAGTTAGAACACTAATCTTTTGATCTTCTAGTATTGATTTTATTGTAGACACCCTAGTTGACTCGTCAAGTTGTAATGCAACAGTAACATTAGATGGTGCAATACCTGTAACCTTTGCCAAGTAAGTAGCAAATGCTTGCTGAGGGGTACTTCCTAAACCAACATAATACTCTCCATCAAATGCGGCACCTACTGCTGCAATTGTTCCTAGTTGTGTTACCACACCACCAGAACCTGCAGTATAAACAGGAATAAAGTAAACATCTTGAGTTCCTATCCTATAGAGAATATTATCACCTACTCTAGGAGTTCGCAATAAGGTTTGCAATTGTGCAAAGTCAGAATCTCTTGCTAATGCTTCACGAACTGCTGATGGTCCTAAGAGTTTTGTCTTGGAATCAAGTGGAACTTGATAGAACTGCATCTTACCAAGATTTGGAATATCATTTTGTACAATCATGTAGCCGGCCAAGTTTCTTCCCTGAGATCCTCGTAACTCTAAAGAGAGTAGACCAATGTAAGTTGCTTTATCAAATCCCGGTGGCTTTTCTTCTACGTAATAAGTCCCAAGTCCATCAGGGACTTCATAGAAATCTTTTGCTTGTATGAATGTAGAAGTATCTGTTACATGGTAAATGTTGAACATGTCAACTTTCCAGTTAAAGAGAGCTTCTGGATATCTAAGTTGTTTGGCAAGCCATGAAGGCATATCTATGAATTGATCTCCATATTGACTTACAAACATATTTGTGAAA
>JANXYF010000146.1 GCA_025350175.1 Nitrosopumilales archaeon
GTTTCCCATCATCATGTTAAAAGTCAATTCAGAGAGGTCCCGAACAGCAGGAAACGCCACTTTGAGAAATGGTAGATATGCCTTGGTCTGGTTTAACATAAGTTCCATGTTTGTCTCAATTGCGGTTTTTATCTCAGGATGAACAGTCATGTCAATTCACCGAGACGACCTGATACGGTTTTGATTGATAGTGAAGCGAGCATAAAAACACCATTTCTCCATTTAATACCTTGGCTGTAATTGAGATTCCATTTAATTCTTTTTTACATACATGGCATGTGAGCGGTTTAACATCGGATTTTACAAACTTTTTTTCATGTGAAATATACAAATCCTGAGATAGGAAGCTTTCTACCATGCTCATAAAAGATGGATTCAATATTATTAAAGTGATCATCATTATCAAGAATGATTCCAAGTGGTTATCAGATATGATAATCCTGCCAGAAATTTTATACTAAATTAAGGGATTTATTTTCATGACAGTGGCACGGGATATAATGTCAAGCAAAGTAATTACAATTGAATCAAATGTGTCAGCTACTGAGATTGCAAAAATTATGGACAAAAATAAGGTAAGCAGTATAATAATAACAAAAGATCAATTGCCAATTGGCATAGTAACAGAGAGAGACTTGGTATCAAAAATTGTTGCACAAAACAAGAAACCTTCAGAGGTCAAGATTATAGACATAACAACATCTCCTCTTGTGGTAGTAAGTCCACTTGCACCTACTGATGAGGTTGCAGAAAAAATGATAGAAAAAAAAATTAGGCGGATAGTAGTGATGGATTCTGATCAGCCATTAGGAATCATAACAGTGACAGATTTTGTAAAGCACTTGCATGACATGCTTGCAGATTCTCAAAATTATAACAAAAATCTCTATGAACAACTAATAGAAGATTGGGAAGATTGGATGTCCTAATAAAAATATGAATTTTGATATGCACTAAGTGGCGTTGATTTTGAAACAATCCTACGTCTGCTACTAGCATTAGGCCTTGGGCTAGGAGTAGGAGCATATGTCATTGCAATAGTAATTACAGTGTTGATTTTTGGAACACTACAAATTGATAGAATAAAGAGATTCTCAGAAGGCGGGACATATACTGAGGACCATGATTAAATTTCACGTACAACACAAAATTTGAAATTTATAGTTAAATTCAATCATGATATGATGTTACAATTACCAGACATGATAATAGAATGTCAAGTTTTTATGTATGAATTTCGTACTGGAGTCATTGGATAATTTTTCTGCCAAAGACATAATGAAGCATCAGGTAGTTACTGTTGATTCGTCAATGACAGTTTTGGATACAGCAAAGATGATGGATGATGCAGGTATTGGCTGTGTTGTTGTACTTGAGAACAATATTGCAGTAGGCATAGTAACAGAGCGAGATTTTGTCAAAAGGGTTGTATCTCGTGCAATTCCACTGACGACTCCAATCAAGCAAATAATGTCATCGCCATTAATTGTAGTAAATCCTGAAGAGAGTATTTGGGAAGTGGCAGAACTTATGAAACAGAGAAAAATTCACAAGGTTCCAGTAGTACATGAAAGTCTCCTAGTAGGAATAGTTACCGCAACTGACTTGACCAGAATATGCAGTATTGGTTCTGATTCTGAAATGCGAAGAATAACAGACCAGATCCTTTTGAGAATGAAGCCTGTAGACAAGTAATTTTTCTAGTAAATTAAAATTAATTTTTGACTATAGCACGTACAATGTCAGTCTTTGTTACAATCCCTACCAAGAGATTGCCATGAACAACGGGCAATCCGCTGATCCCATGCCTTATCATTAAAAGTGAGACAGTTGAGACATCATCTGATGCATCGACCGTTATTGGATTCGATGTCATAACATCAGCAGCAATGAAAGTCAATAGATAACTTAGTTGGTTTGAGCGATATTCTTTTGGATTTGCAGCCATCCTATAGTTTTCAACCTCAGAAGGATCACCAAATTGTTTTAGCCACAGGGGCATCTTGGCAGGGATAAAATCCCGGTGAGTTATAATCCCAACAGGTTGTCTGTTTCTTTCTACAACAACTCTAGAGATTTTATTGTTGACAAGAACGCTTTCAACATATAGTAGAGAGTCTGCAGGTTTTACTGTAATTACATCTCTTGTCATAATTTTAGAAACTTTGAGTTGTTCTGTGGCTTGTGTTAAAAATACAGATGCCAAGTCTGTCTTTGTAATAATTCCAGACAGAGTTTTGTCTTTGTGCAGTACTATAACAGAACTGATTTTATTATCAAGCATTAGTTTAGCACAGTCATGTAACGTTGCCCCCTCCTGAACAGAAACAAGGTCTTTGGACATCATATCAGATACGCGTGTAGCTTCAAGCGGTTTTGCGTCAATTCTATAGATTGCCTTTACCAAGTCTTTTTCTGTTAGCATTCCTACGGGCTTGTCTTTTTCTGATACAATGAGTCGGCTTATTCTATGCTTTAGTAAGAGTGTGCGTGCATCCAAGAGGCTTGTTCTAGGGGTTACTAGAATTGTTTTTTTTATTACTTGGTTTATGCTGTCATTTTTTAGTTTCAATAATTTTTGTATATTTCGGGTAGATTATAGGCTTTTTACAAATCTCACTGATGATAATTATATCACAATGAATACATTTTCTTACATCAGATCGGTACATCACGTTTGAAAATTACCCATTAGGTTAAATCTCAATCCTTGCCATTACAATTCATGATATCTGACATTCTAAACGAGCCTGTCTCCAAGTTTACAAATAAAAAAATGACTACGATATCAAGTGATCTTACCATTCAAGACGCAGCAAAGGCAATGACAGAATCCAAAGTAGACAGTATATTGGTATTTGAAAAAAGTAAGATAATAGGAATGGTTACAGAAAAAGACATACTACGTGATATAGTAGCAAAGGGATTAGACCCAGCAAGTACTACCCTTAAACAAATAGCAAAGGGTCCATTAATTACAATAAAAAAAACTGCGCCAGTAAAGGAGGCTCTAGATATAATGAAAAAGCATGATATCAGAAGGCTAATTGTAATGGACAAGCGCCCAATTGGATTGATAACCCAGAAAATGGTCTGCGGAAATCTTACTGATAGAAATGTCACATTACCTGAACTTGAGATCCCAGACAAGACAACATGCCCTTACTGTACTGCAAATTTTGAAAATAACAAGAGTCTGGGTAAGCACATTGACAGAATTCACATCAAATCATAATTATTCAACATTTGTGAAATTTTGCATAATTTTATACATTCCCAAATAGTTCCCATTACACATGACAGTAAAACGACAGCCCCACCCCATAAAACATGAGCAGACCAGAAGCATAAGCTACCGTTTACCAGAGCATATCATAGAAGAACTAGAGACAGAGGCACAACAAAAGGAAATATCTCAAAATGTCTTGGTCAAACAAATTTTAGAAAAATACGTCGGATGGGAAAGATTTGCAAAAAACATAGGAATGACTCCAGTTCCCAAAGAAATTCTCATGGTTCTAGGTGAGAAAATGGACGGAGAGGTAATGAATGAGATAATACAAAAAATGACTCCAATGATAAAAGACTGGGTCATGTTCATGAAAGGCAGTTATGATTTAAAGCGAGTAATAGAATCCATGGAGGAATACATGCGAGCTTCTGGCATGACATCAGACCATAGAATTGAAGGAGATGTTCATCATTTTATAATACAGCACAATCTTGGAATCCGTTGGTCGCTATTTACAGAACTTTTCTTGAAACAAATCTTTCACGAGTTTCTGCCAAATCTTACAATGAAATCTCGCACTACGCCAAATACAGTCATATCAAGTATTGCACTAGGGTCAGATTTTAGCGAGCATGACAAGTAATATTATTTTAAAAAAAATAAAATTCTAGCTTACAGTTACCAGTCCAATTCGCCATGGGTGGATTGTACAATAGTAATGATATGCACCAGGTTTATCAAACTTGTAAGAAAACGTATCTCCAGTCTTTAGTAACCCACTGTTAAATAATGGAATTATTTTTCCATGCGAATCTATACTTTGAATGTCATGTTGAATCGTATCTAGATTTTGCCAAGTAACTGTAGTTCCAGGAATTATCTCCAAGTTAAGAGGCAAAAAGAAACCAGTACTTGCTGTTGCCGAGTTTCCGTTTGGAATTAGGATTTTAGCATTGTTTGATACACTGACAGATGGAATAGGATCGCTTCCAAGTAAAAGATAACTTAGAACATATGTATGGATATTGTCTTGCATGTTGGCAGTTACCTTCCACATCGAACCACTTTCTGTTGCATAGAGCCGTGTTCCGTCAAGAGAAACAGTAAACATATCCTGGGATACTGTTTGTGCAGGACCCTGGGCATGAAACGACCCATCATTGTTGTATGTAAAATTCCACTGGGCTCCAGTAAATCTAGCTACTGTAATTCCATTGCCTCCTTCCACTAGAATTGCGCCCTTGTCAATAGTTGAGGAATCTACAAGAGAAAGTCGCATGCTTGAAGTGTACAGAGTAGGGGTATCGCCATTTATCATGGCAGCTCCACTACCTTTCATGGAATAAGTTGAATCTGCATAAACTAAACCAGATGAGACTGCTACTATACCCAGAATGACTCCCAAAGTAAGGGCGCGCATTTCTAGTTTATACAAACCAGCATACTATATAATTACGATATACTGTATCAGGCATGATAATCATCTTAAACAATAATACACAATTCTAAAAAAGAGCAAACAAATGGTAGTAAATACAGTGGTATCATTTCCATTTGATGTAACAGAGGATAGGACAAGATTTCAAAGATCCGTAATAGATGGAGACTTGGGATATTATGATACCGTAGCAAGAAAATTCATACCGCATGAAACTTTAGAGTCACTTCTTGAGAATATAATTCCTGAAAAAGAACATCTAGTCTCTGAAAATAATCCTAGAGTACAACAATCAGTCAATAGAATTAGAAGAAATTTGTCAATATATCAGAGAAATCCAAGTGATTCATACGCCCAGGTTTTTCTCAAATATTTATCCAATAGATATCTAAGTTCAATACGAGAACAAAAACTAGATGCAGCAATACTCTATGTTGATGTAGTAGGGTCTACAAAACTTTCCACTCAACTGTCTCCATCAGAATTATCATCGCTAATTCGAGTCTTTTCTCAAGAGATGTCAATTATAATCTCAAGACATGGAGGTTTTGTACTAAAATATGCAGGCGATGCAGTGATTGCATATTTTCCATCATCAGATGAACTTGGAAATGCATCTGAGAATGCAGTAAGATGTGGCAATGTAATGGATATGATAATAGAACAATCACTCAACTTTGCTTTTCAGGACTTTGCCTTACCACCAATTCAAGTTAGGGTTTCAATTGATTTTGGCACTAATGAGATTATATTTTTGGGTCCAGAGCCAGATTTAATTGGTCACACTATAACAATTGCATCAAAAATGATTCGACTTGCAAAACCTGGGCATATTGTAATAGGAGAAAATGCGTATAAACAATTGACGGAATCACGTACATCTGTTTTCAGTCCTGCAGGTTCAGACATACATTGGGATTATTCCGATCCAAGAACAGGAAAGATATACCCCATATACTTTTCAGGAGATAGGAAATAGCAATGGAGCAACAAGCCATGAAATACGGCCTTTCAGACCTTGAGAGATTTGTAGAGATTGGAAATAGGTCACTCTTGGTTAAGGGAAGGTCAGGCACTGGTAAAGAGACACTTTGTTTTGAGCTTGCAGGTAGCAAGGTAAAAGAGTACAACGTTATTTTCATTACAAGAAATCAAGCAGATAAAATACTTTACAGACGATTCCCATGGATTACAGATTTTATCGCTCCTGCAAACATAGTTGAAATATCTCCAGAAGATGCAGTACTGACTGATCCTTCATTTGTCATATCTGCCATAGTAAATGCAATAGCAAATTCTTCGAAAAAAGTCAAAGATCCTTTCCTTGCTTTAGAGAATGTAAAAAAACCATTCATCATACTTGATGTCTGGGATTCAGTTTCAAGAGAGATGAATGCATTAGATAGAATGCGGGCTGAGAAACTTTTGACGTCGCTTGCTGAAAAATATGATGGATTCATAATTTTCCTAAGCGAGCAGCAAGATACTGCGTCACTTGAATATCTTGTAGATGGAGTGATAGAGACATCGCAACGTTATTTCAAGACATATAGGATAAGAGAAGTAAGCCTTGAAAAATTAAAAGGTGTCCCCATCAAGAGACCAAAGATTCCATTCACTCTACAAAATGGAAGATTCCAATCATTTTCAAATTTGCGTAGCAACATGAAAAGCGCCTCTATGTTTTTTCCCTCTCCAGATTCAGATGCTAGATTTTCTACAGGTAGTAAGGATTTTGATCTAAAATTAAACGGAGGTTTTAGAAGAGGATCTGTCATCGGTATTGAAATTGATAGTGATGTAGACCGTTTTGCTTTTGTACCACTCCTCTCACCTATCGCGCTAAATTTCATGGTCCAAAATAATTCTGTTCTAATATCATCCTCATCAGACCAAGATGTTAGTGCAGTAGTAAATTACCTTACACCGTACACAAACAAGGAAGCATTAAAGAACTTTAGAATATTTGGACATACTTTTGGTACAAAATCAGATTATATAATAGAAAGAGAGGGTGTTGATTTCGAGTCAACAAACACAGAATGGAACAGAACATACAGCAACCTAAAAGAAAATGGGAAACCACTCTTAATGTCAGCAGATTATAGTTTCTTAGAGCTAGCCTACCAGTCCGAAGAAAAATTAATCTTAAAATCCTTGATTGATAATTCCCGCATGGTAGACATAACAAGGATCTCTTTTTGATAATTTCAAGACCGGGATACAAGTCATTAGAGATCATGAAAAGCGTATGCGACTTACACTTGAGATTGTTTGATCATGAAGGGACAGTTTTTCTATCAGCATTAAAACCACAGTTATTCTTGTGTAACATGCAATCAAGTTTTGAAAACGGATACCCCCAGTTAGTTCTAGAAGATTCAGTATGATAGAATTTGCATAAATTAACACCATAATCATATTTTCAAGATAGATAATTGACATTTTACTTTAATACATCTTGTATCAATGCTACCTTATGATTAAAATTCCAGCCAAAGTCCAAGAAATGCTCAAAAGTCAAAAAGTCATTGTAGTCGGCTCTGTCGATGTTAACGGTCTTGCAAATTTATCTCCAAGAACCTCGTTTTATTTTTCAGATACTGCATTATACTGGTTAGACTTTTTCAAGCACAAGTCGCAGGGAAACTTCATGAGTATTCCATGGGTCAGCGTAGGAGTATTTGATAAAAAAGAGCTCAAAGGGTATCAAATCAAGGGTAAAGTCACATTTGTTACAGAGGCCAAAGAAAAAGCAAGAATTACAGATGTCATTACAAGGTCTGCAACTGGAAAAACATCAAGCAAAATATTTGAAAGAATGAGTCAGAACAAGACTCCAGATGTAATCATGTTTACTCCAAAGGCAGTATATTCACTTAGTCCAAAAGAAGAGTCTGGCATAGCCATGGTAATGGACAAAGACGGAGAGACAATCTCCCTTCTAGGAAGATAGTTTCTTTCTTAGAATATCAAGTGTAGTTGTAGGGTCAGCTTTTCCCTTTGTCTTTCTCATAACTTTACCTACAAGATAGTTGATAGTATCAGGATTCTGTCTTGCTTCAGCAACTGCTTTTTCTTCTTCTTGAAATACCTCATCAATTATCTTTTCAATTGAGCCTGCGTCACTTACATGTCCCAAGTCAAGGCTTGATATAACATCTGAAAGTGATTTTCCAGTTTTCACCATTTCTTGTAATGCTTGCTTACCTGAATTTCTTGTCAGAGTATCATTCATTATAGAATCAGCAAGATCAGATATATGCTGTGCAGTAATTTTTAATTCAAGTTTCTTTTCTCGCGTATCTGCATAACTTAACAAATCTGTTGTTATAATATTAGCAACTTCTTTTGCATTTTTTTCGTTGTATGATTTTTCAAATAAATCTGAATAGAATCTGTCAGAAGATAAAACATCTGCCACTTGTGCTGGAATTCCATATTTTTTGATATATCGTTCTCTTTTTGCAACAATGCTTTCAGGCATTTGTTTTTTTATGTTTTCAATTGATTCATTTCTAATCAAAACTATTGGAATGTCTGCTTC
>JANXYF010000147.1 GCA_025350175.1 Nitrosopumilales archaeon
GCAATTTAAAAGACCAGTATGTATCTTTGACAATAGTAAGGTGGCAATAAGTAGAAGAATTGCTGAAAGATGGAGATTAATTGGTGCTGGTGTAGCAAGTGGTTGAAATTATCTGTGATTCTAGTTTTCTCATGGTTCTTGTTTCTAGAAGAATAAAGAACATCTCTAGCATAGAAACAGAAATTGGAGCAATAGAGTATGTTGTACCAGATATGGTAGTAAAAGAATTAGAAAGAGTAACTATGGATGATAAAAAAAAAGTTTTGCTGAAAATGCTCTAAAAATTATAATAGATTTTAAAAAGATCAGCATCTCAGGAAATTCCGTTGACGACGCACTAGTTTCCTATGTAAAAGAACATGGAGGAATAGTAGCTACACTTGATACTGAACTTAAAAGGAGAATAAAGAAAAATGGCGGTTCTATTCTTTCTGTATCAAGTGACAAAATTGTTCTTGAACCAAGTAAGCTTTAATTTTAGTAGAAGCAAATTCTAGTTATGTTTGAGTATAAAGGAATCAAAATAAGGTGGCTTGGTCATGACTCTTTTAGTATTGTTGGTAATATCAAAATCATAACTGATCCATACAAGATAACAAAACAAGAAAAAGCAGACTTGATCTTGATTTCACATAATCATTTTGATCACCTAAGTATAGAAGATCTAAAAAATATCTCAACAGAGGACACAACAATTGTTGCAGCAAACGAATGCATTGATGTGCTTAAGGGATTTGCTTTTAAAGAAAAGATTGGCATCTCTCCAGGTGAAGAAAAGATTGTACAAGGAATTAAAATCAGAGCAACTAGAGCCTATAATGTAGACAAAATAAACCCAGAAACCAAAAAACCATTTCATCCTAAAGAAGATAATAAAATAGGTTTTCTAATAGATCTAAATGGTACTACAATCTATCATACGGGAGATACTGATTTGATTCCAGAGATGTCTGATCTCAAGCCCGATATAGCACTTGTACCAGTTAGTGGAACATATGTTATGACTGCAAATGAAGCAGCTAAAGCAGTAGACAGAATAAAACCCAAAATTGTAATTCCAATGCATTTTGGAACAATCGTCGGTAGTAAAAAAGATGCTCAGAATTTTAAGCAATTAATAAAATCATGTGAGGTTCAGATTCTTACAAAAGAGTAATAAACAGAGCAAATTCCATCAAGAATTAACGTGATACAAGATGCCAAATTATTTACCGTAGGAAAATTTGACTTTCAACTAAGGCATTTACTTGTAATTGGGGTTCTAATAATTTCATTTTCTATTTCTGTAATGGTACGATCACAAGCTGCTGATTACGGCTTTCAATTAAATGAGTTTGATCCATTTTTTAATTATAGGGCAACGCAGTATCTATTAGATCATGGACTAAATGCATATGTTCACTGGCATGATGATATGAGTTGGTATCCTCATGGTAGAGATGTTTTTACTAATGCTCAAGTGCCCTTACATGTAACAGACGCAATTCTATACAAGATATTTGGTGGTGGAACGAGTCTTTATGACTTTACTATAATTTTCCCAGTAGTTTTTGGTTCTATGACAGTAATTGTAATATTTGCATTGGTGCGTGTTTTGGCTGGTACTAGTGCCGGACTCTTCGCTTCTCTTTTTTTTGCATTATCGCCCCCAATCATAGTTAGAGGAACTATTGGATGGTTCAAGTCTGAACCTTTAGGTTTGTTTTATGGATTATTGGGAGTCTATCTGTTTCTAAGTGGACTAAAATCACAGAACAAAAAAATTGCTGCATCCAAGATGATAGGAGGAGGATTCTTCCTTGCTACAGGTTTTGCATCTTGGGGAGGAATAGAGTTTTTCCTTCTTCCTCTGGGATTGTTCTTCATTGCTTTACCTTTCATACGAAAAGATCACAATTTCCTGCTTTGGGCAGTTCCATTGTTTGTAGCAATAACT
The DNA here is from genome assembly GCA_025350175.1 of Nitrosopumilales archaeon. Lineage (GTDB taxonomy): Archaea > Thermoproteota > Nitrososphaeria > Nitrososphaerales > Nitrosopumilaceae > Nitrosotalea. Next base: position 1,937 of record JANXYF010000147.1, read on the forward strand.
ATGATAATATCTGGAGGTCTATTTGCAAGACCTGGTCCAACTTTTGTATTTGGTATGAGAGGATTTGCAATGATTGGACCAACTATATTGCTTGTAATAATAATCTTCATTCAAAAATATAGTAAAGAACAACACCGTATACGTAATAGTCTACTAGCTTTAGCTGCTTTAATAATAATTGGAGGTGTGATATTATCTGCAGGCGCCTTCCATTCGACAAGTTTCCGTTATCTTAATGCAATGAATCCATTCCTGACCTCTGAGGATCCTCTTGTTGACTCTGTTGCAGAGCATGCTACTCC
>JANXYF010000188.1 GCA_025350175.1 Nitrosopumilales archaeon
CTAGTCTTCAGAACGCATATAAATTTTGTATTTAGTAGCCTTTTTCTTCACATAATAATTTAGGAAGGTAAATCTTGCCGCATCCAGACATACAAGACAGTAGTTTTTTGTAAAAAATCTCTTATCCAGTTACGACATTAATTATCAAAGTGTTTGCAGTAAAATCAAGTGTGGCTGCTTGCCCCAAGTTTTTCAACATACGTTCATGCTGTGTTTTATAGAAGAATGACCATTTTTTCCCCATATTGTGGTGAATTACGAACTTGATCATTCCTTTCTCATGGGATTCCACATAAGCAATACCAGATTTTCTCAATCTATTCCTCAGGATTGAGAAAAATCCATCAATTGTATCATTACCTGTCATCAAGAGACAGATATCGATAAGAATCCAATAGTTACAGAAATCTTCGTATAGGTCTAGAGTTGAACTTTTCTCTTTTTTAAAAAAAATCAAAGTACATTTAGGACCAGAGTTGAATGTTTTATTCACACTCGTAAAGAAACTGATAATCACAAATAATCAGAAAAGAGTTAAATGATGACTGGCAAGAAAAAACACCGTGACAGGCAAGATAAGTCTAGCACTAATCGGTGTTGGAAATGTAGCTACCACACTTGTCAAAGGTTTTGAATTTTATAAAAATTCTACACAGGGCCTATGGCATCCAAAAGTGGCAGGACTCACACTAAATGATTTTTCGGTATCTGCAGCATACGACATAGATGCTTCAAAAGTAGGAAAAAAAATAAGCGAGCTAGTGAAAAATCACAAAACAGACTTTGGTAATATCACAGTACAGCCAGGAATTGCAGAGGATACTGTACCCCCACATGTATCAAAAAACGGCCAGATAAAATCTGCAAGTTATGATGAGTTTGTAAATTCTCTCAATAATGCAAAACCAGATTTTGTATTAAATCTAATTTCATCCGGAATGGAAAAAAGCAGTGAAAAATATGCCAAAGCTGCATTAGATGCAGGGTGTTCTTTCTTTAATGCAACAGCTGCACATACAGTTACAGACCAGATAAGAAAATCATTTGAATCAAAAGGAATTGCTATACTAGGTGATGATCTGATGAGTCAATTTGGAGGCACTGCATTTCACAGAGGCATGATAGATTTCATGGCAAGTAGAGGAATATTTTTACAAAAAGCCTATCAGCTTGATGTAGGTGGAAACCAAGATACACAGAGTACTATGGCAGAAGAGACAAGAGAGAGAAAAAGACAGATTAAAACAGAATCCATTGCAATTGAATCTCCCATCCCCTTCAGGTCCACTGCGGGAACTACGGAATATGCAGAACAGTTGGGCGATTCCAGAGTAAGCTATTACTGGATGGAAGCAGGAGGATTTCTTAACTCACCAATTGAATTAGATCTCGCATTAAAAACAAACGACAGTACAAACGGCTGTAATGTCATAGTAGATTCGATAAGAGCTGCCAAGAAATCCCTTTCAAGTAAAGACTGTGCAAAAATAGACATTATTTCGGCATATGCCTTCAAAAACCCATCAAAGAAGATGCACATAAGAGAATGCATCAAGGCTTTTGAAGATTCATTTCTAAACTGAGCAAACTATTAATGTGCTAAACGGGGATGATTTTTTATGCAGAGTACAACTCAGAAAGAAGAAGTCCCAAAAATTTTTTCAGATGTAAGAGAAGTTGAAATTACTAGAGCAATTGCCAATGAATTTCATTCAGTTCTAATTGATAGATCAGATTCAGATGTAATTATAATCGGTGCAGGCCCTGCAGGACTTACTGCAAGCAGAGAACTATCTCTGATGGGATTCAAAGTTCTTGTCATAGAGCAAAACAACTACCTAGGCGGGGGCTATTGGCTTGGAGGGTATATGATGAATCCAGTAACAGTAAGAGCCCCAGCACAAAAGGTCTGGGACGAATTAGGAATTCCATACAAGCAAGTTTCTGAGGGTCTCTTTCTAACACCAGGTCCACACGCAGTATCCAAATTAATTGCAGCTGCATGTGATGCAGGTGTAAAGTTTTTACAATTAACCAAGTTTGATGATTTGGTTCTAAAGAACGGCAGAGTTGCAGGAGTTGTAGTAAACTGGATGCCAGTATCAGCACTTCCAAGAAACATCACATGTGTAGATCCTGTTGCACTAGAAGCAAAAATGGTAATTGATGCATCAGGTCACGATTCTGTTGCAGTAAAAAGACTGGTAGACAGAAAGCTTGTCGAATGGAAAGGAATGGATCCAATGTGGGTAGACGATGGAGAAAACAGAGTAGTGTACAAGACAGGCGAGGTATTCCCAGGGCTAGTAATTTCTGGCATGTCAGTTACTGAAACTTATGGACTGGCAAGAATGGGTCCAACCTATGGCTCTATGCTATTATCAGGCAAAAAGGCAGCTGAAGTTACTGCTGCAAAGCTAAAAGAACTAAGAAGATAAATCAATTAGATTTCAAAATTACTTGTTGAAAATATCCAAAGTTTTCCTCTATGACGAGCCATCTGTTCCAGAAATTGAGATTAACAATTTGGCAAAATTCATACAAGAAACATTAGATATTCCAGTGGAGATACGAAAAAATTTCTTTGAGCATTTCAAATCAGATAAAAATACAGCATACGAGTTAGCAGCATCTAGAATCTTTGATCCATATTCATCATTTGAAAGACATACACCAACAGAAGAAGAGATTAATTTTGAAGAAGAATCTTTTATCAATAATTCTGTTTTAAACAATATTATACTATACGATGGTTTTGAGATACAAAATCTATTGAAAAAAATAATTCCTGAAGAGGAATCATCTCTAGACAAGTTTCATCTCATTTTCACTACTCGTCTCACATGTACATATGATTACGAAGATTATAGATATCATGGAAGAGCAGTGATATGCTCAAATCCTTCAATAATTTCAACTACGGGAATAATTGAGGCACCTGCCAAGCCACGTGCATATTACATCAGTATGTACCATGGTATGGCGCAGGGTCTAAACTTGGATGCGTTAAAAGAGCAATTCAAGGGCAAGTTTCTAGAGCACCATGACAAGAATTTAGGTAAAGTTGTAAGAGGATATGCACTTCAGGCCATTTTTTATTATTTGACAGCAGAGCCATTTTGTGACTCAAAGGATTGCATTTTAAACAATGCACATTGGCAAGAAGATCTAATACGTGCTCAAATTGAATTAGGAAGACTTTGTGATACTCATCAAAAAATTCTCGAATCAATTAAAAAACATGAATAATTTAAATATGAACTTGAATGAGTTTGGTTTATGCAAGCTGAGATAAGATCAGAGAATAAAAAACCTGAAACAAAAAGAAAGTTTGATGTCATAATCATTGGTGCAGGTCCAGCTGGGTATACAGCTTCAATATACACATCGCGTGCAAAACGTGACACCCTCATAATCTCTGGCGTTTTGCCAGGAGGCCAGTTAATGCTTACAACCGAAGTAGAAAATTTTCCAGGCTTTGCTAAAGGGATTCTCGGACCGGAATTAATGACTGCTATGAGAGAGCAGGCGGTACGAATTGGAACTACAATCATTGATGATGAAGTAGTAAACGTAGATTTCAGACATAAACCGTTTAAGATTTTGACTTATTCAGAAGAATATGAAGCTGACACGGTAATAATTGCAACAGGTGCCACACCAAGAAAGATTGGTGCCAAGGGAGAACAGGAATTTAGCGCTCGCGGCGTTTCATATTGTGCCACATGTGATGGGCCATTTTTCAAAAATCAAGATATTGTCGTTGCAGGAGGAGGAGATTCTGCCATGGAAGAGGCCATATTTCTCACAAAATTTGCAAATAAAGTTCATGTGATTCATAGAAAAGACATACTTCGTGCAAGTAAAGTAATGCAGGACCGAGCTTTTGAAAATAAAAAAATCCAATTCCATTGGAATACGGTAATTGAAGAGATTAAAGGAAATCAAAAAGTCACACAGATTACTGTAAAAGATACAGTTGCAAACAAGATAGAGACATTAGAGGTAGGAGGACTCTTTGTTGCAATAGGACATGAACCAAATACAAAATTATTCAAAGGACAGATTGATCTTGATGACCAAGGGTATATTGCATTAAAGAATCATACTCATACAAATGTAGAAGGAGTCTTTGCTGCAGGGGATGTTCATGATCATCGGTACAGACAAGCAATCACGGCTGCAGCTTTTGGTTGCATGGCTGCAATTGATGTAGACAAGTATCTATCAGAACGTAAAGCGTAGTCAGACAGACTGGACTTGAGAAATATATTTAGAGTCTTTTAGTGCAGTGTCAAATTCTGATTCTGTGAAAATGCCTTGTTGAGTGTAAAGGCTCTTGAATTTTCTTCCATCATCAGCAAATATTCCTACTACGTGACCGCTTTTTACACCATATTTTTTCATGGCAGTGTATACAGTAGCAGATGATGGACTTACTAGCATCTTTTCTTTTTGTAGAATTTCTTTTACTGAAGCAAATGCCTCTTCATTAGTTATAGTAATCCAGTCATCAACTACTTTTTCACGCTTGATAAATAAATCAGGTTTTGCAGATTCCTCAAAGTTTCTCAGACCTTGAATCAGGTGGTTTTGCTGTGGTTGTACACCTATTACTTTGATTTCAGGATTCTTTTCTTTCAAGTATGCACCTATTCCAGTTATAGTTCCTCCAGTTCCTACTCCAGTAAAGAAATGAGTTACCTTGCCTTTTGTTTGCTCCCAAATTTCTGGGCCCGTTCCTTTGTAATGACCCATAAAGTTTGCTTCGTTGGCATACTGATTAGGAGAATAGTATTTGTCAGGCCTTGCAGATGCAATTGAACGTGCAAGTGCAATACTTTGATCAGTTCCTCCACCAACCTTAGGACATAGATCATCTGTTGTTTGGTACAAAGTAGCACCAAGTGATTCAATTATCTTTTTTGTTTCTACACTTGCTTTTTCTGGGATTACAATTTCAACTTTATACCCTAAAAGTTTTGCAATACCTGCAAGTGCAATTCCAGTATTTCCAGATGTAGGTTCAATTATGATAGTATGTCCTCTTTTTATGACACCATTTTCTTCTGCAATTTTTACCATCCAAAATGCCGCTCTATCTTTTACAGAGCCAAACGGATTGTAGAATTCTAGTTTAGCATGAAATTCTACATCTTTGTTTGAAAGCGAGTCTAGTTTTACAAGTGGAGTATTACCAATTTTCTTGAGAAGTATCTCGGCATCGTCTAATGTTTTAGTAGCCAAGAATTATTTCACCTTCTTTATGGTAAACTCTATATCATTGCCGGTTTTTTTAACACCGATTAATTGGTGACCTGTTCTGTTTACCCATCTTGTGATATCTTCTTCAGACGCAGGATCATCTGCAGTGATTTGTAATATGTTGCCTACCGCCATTCGCTCCATTTCTATTTTTGTTCTAAAGACAGGTTCTGGACAGAACATACCTCGTACATCAATAGTCTTAGTAGGATTTAATTCTGAAATACCGGTTCACCTATGAGCAAAAAATCGCTCATGAGATATTAAAATCTATTCATAGGCGCAAAAAAGTTCAATCATTTAAGAATCATTGGCAAGATTGCCCGTAGATTTCTCTGATACAAAACGGTATGATCTTGATCTTTGAAATTAATTTTGTTTGAAAGTTTTGTTATCATACGTACTGCTACTTTGTAAGCAGTTGTCCAAACTACACTATTCGGATTTGATTCAAAAGCATTGATCAAAAATACACATAGTCCAGTGAGGTGAGGATGATTTTCTTTAAAGTACATCACAATGTCTTCTTTTGAATTTTCTATTTTATACAGAGCGTGTTCTATCATTTCTCTGCTTGTAATATATCCAGAACTATCTATAGTAATTTTACCATGCTTCATTGCATACATTACATCATCCAACTTATTTTCAGAGTCAATTGAGTTAATGCACCTACCAAGTGTAGAAACAACATGCGAGTCACTTCCTGCAACTTCTATCATGTTATTTGCTTTAGCAAAATTAGAAGCCCGTAGGTTAGAGTACCGGTCTACATTATTACTATTAAAAACCTCAATCAAATCACAGAGAATTGCCTTTTCTCTCAATCCATTACTTAGGCCAAATGGGTGTGGTGCGCAAGATATGGCACCTTGTGATTTTATAGAATCAAGTATCTCATCCAAACTATTTCCAGCCTTGACGGTTTCATTAAGACCAAACGCTAGAATGTGTATGCCTTGATCAGTTGTGATTTCTTCTCCAGGGTATATTTTGATCTTTTTGTATTTTGTATGATTTTCTTTGTATTCTAAAAGTGAACTATACCCATTGAGAGTATTGTGATTTGTAATGAAAAAAGCGTCAAGATCCATCTGATATGCCTTTTCCAATTGCTCCCCAAGTGTAATTCCACAATCATATGGAGTCTCTTTAGGTCCAAGCTGAAAGTTAGAAAATTCATTATGGCAGTGTAATTCTATTTTTAGTCCAGCCAATATCTATCGAATTTCTCATCCAATTAATATAATCTTGTTTTAGGAATTTTTCATCATCTGAACAGATCAAGTGATTTAGCTCTCAATAGAACTTTTGACGTACTGTTTTTTTTGTCAAATTGATAGTTTCTAATAATTGCAATTGGTGTACGAAGTGTTTTCCCCCTAACCAGCTCACTTGCAGAACAGAGTTCATCTACAATTGCAATTGCTGTGACTCTAAGAATACGGTTAAAGTTATCACGTTTTCCAACATAGTCAATTATTGGGGATATTCCAGAAACGCCTATTGCGGTATCTGTCTGACCCTCTCTAAATGGTCTACCAAAGGTATCAGATATTATCACTGCTACATTTTTTCCAGTTCTAGTTTTTATGCGTTTTCTTAATTTCTGTGCAGATGCGTCTGCATCTTTTGGAAGCAAGGTTGCAAATCCTGCTTCGATATTACTTTCATCAATTCCAGCATTTGCGCAGACTAGACCATGATGTGTTTCAGATATGATTATTCCATTTTTCATACGAATAATTCTTTTTGTTTCATCAAGTATTAGCTGAATAATTCTCGGGTCTTTTGCAAATGCACTGGCAATTCCCGTTGCGAGAAGAGTTGGTTTTATTTTTAACAGGTTAACTTTTCTTCCCTCCTGCTTTGAGATAATTTTTTGTGTAAATACAAGAATATCTCCTTCTTTTAATCCTCGACCAGTTCTTGTTGCAAGTAAAAGTTCAATCAGATCATCCCCAGTTACTATATCCTTTGAGATATGAACTGGAATTATTTGTAAAGACATCCTACAAGTTTAATTTTTTACTGCTTAAAATGATATCTTGCTAGGCTACTGTCTGTAACGGTATCTTCAGGCCATAGTGTTTGTTAATCAAATCAATGAGTTTAGAGAGGTCTTTTTCTTCCAGTGTTACAGTTGCCAATTCTTTCACCACGTCTTGGGCTCTAAATGCTACCCCAAGACCACAGATGTTGAATAATTTTATATCATTTGCACCGTCTACAGTTACAACAATATTCTTTTTCTCTTCCTTCCATTCATTTATCTTAATAATTGCAGATTTTGCCTTGTCAGAATCAACATCTATTATTACACCATCCAGTTTTTCGTCCTTGAATATCAGTTTGTTTGAAAAGACATAATCTAGTTCTAATTCATCTTTCAACCTGTCTGTCATTATTGTAAATCCTCCAGATATTGCCATTATCTTCCAACCTGCTGCTTTTAATGCCCTACATGCTTCTTTTGCGCCAATCATTATTTTTAATGAATCTGCAACTTCCCTGCATGTTTGATAATCTATTCCTCTAAGAAGTTCAATTCTTCTTTTGAGTCCTTCTTCCCAGTTTATTTTTCCCTCGATACCTTGTCTTGTAATAGCCCAAATCTCGTCTTGCTTGTTAATTTTTTCGGCAAGGATTGGAAGAAATTCTGCGTCAAGTAATACGCCTTCCACATCAAAAATAGCTAACATCAGTTTCTTCTTTCAACTTCAAATCAGATTATATTAATCTTAAGTGGTTTTCGGATCTTTTCACCACTAGTAATATATTCAAGGTTACCAAGTTGTTGAACATGACCGAACTTCCACACAAATATGAAGTCCCAGTAAAAGTTGTAGAGAAGGCGATCAAATTAACAGATCAAACCAAATTAGAACTCAAAGCATCCGGCATGATGGATGACAAAGGAAAACTAAAGCTGAAAGGTGTTAGTCCAAAGATGCTCAAGCGTATGAAAGAAGAGTCGGTGGACTGTCCTGTTATAAAAAATGAACTTGCATTCATCCAGTGTTTTGTGTGCAGTAATTTCCAAAGCAGAGTATCTGGCAAAGTACTATGTAAAGGCGACCCACTCTAAAAAACCAGAAAGCTCATTAGTACAACGATAAGAAAGATCTGAATTGAGTAAAGAAATAGGAATTACAGTTAAGAAAAATGAGAATTTTAGCGAGTGGTATACCCAGATTGTACTAAAGGCGCAGCTTGCCGATTACGCACCTGTTAAGGGACTAATTGTTCTAAGACCTTATGGATATTCAATATGGGAGTCCCTCAAATCCTCACTTGACCAAAAATTAAAGGCTACGGGTCATGAGAATGGCTTTCTTCCAGTACTAATACCAGAATCATTGCTAAGTAAAGAATCCGCCCACTTTGCTGGATTTACACCCGAAGTATTTTGGGTCACCCATTCAGGTGATACCGAAATTGGA
>JANXYF010000192.1 GCA_025350175.1 Nitrosopumilales archaeon
AATACAAGCGTAAGATGGAATCAATGCAACCAGAGATTGAGCAGTATTATCAAACTATCAATTCTCTCAAGTCTGAGATTCACCAATACAAGCATGAGAAGCCAATTGTCACATCAAGTGAAATAGCTCAATATCAGCAGATAATCCAATCGCTTACAGCAGAGCTTGCTGAATACAAGCGTAAGATGGAATCAATGCAACCAGAGATTAAGCAGTATAACCAGATAATTAATTCACTAAAGTCAGAAATTTACCAATACAAGCATGAGAAGCCATTTGCTGTCTCAAACGAAATCGGGCAATTTCAAACTTTGATCAACTCGCTTAGAGTAGAGATTGTAGAATACAAGAACAAGGTAGAACTGCTAAGCTCGGAGAGGAATCAACAAAATAGCATAGAGGCACTTAGAGCAGAGCTTGTAGAATACAAGAAAGCAGGCGTGACACAATCTACAACCAAATATGAAAATATAATCAAGTCACTAAATATTGAAATTTCAAGACTAAAGAACAATTTGGATTCAATGATCTTAAAGTAAGATAAAAAAAAATACAGATATGAAAAATAAACAGAAAAATTATATCACTTGGACAACATTTACATTTCTAGAATTAGGAAATTATTAGGTGATAACATGTCTTATGAGGTAATCAGAACAGTCCGCCAATTAATTGAATCTGGAATAGGAGATTCTGCAAGACTGGTACATATTTTAGATCGTCTTGAAGGAGGAAAATACCTTTACCTTTCTGATCAAAAATATCTTGAGAATTTATTGAGTTCAAGTGAAAAAATTTTGAGCAAGCCTGCTACTAGTGAACCACAAGAATTTGAGAACCTCGAAACAGAACTAAAAGACATCAATGTACGACTGGAAAAAATTCTTCAAAACAAGACAAGCAGTGAGAAAAATATAACAGATAACGCCCAGGCTGGAAATATAGGCTCATCTGCCAAACCATCTACAATTATCAATGAAATTTTACGTCCTAAAAGTAAAGAAATTACTCTGACTCTCTCAGTTGTGTTGGGCCTTATCTCGCTACAAGGGATTGGGCACATTTACTTGAAAAAAACCGCAAAAGGTTTTGGAATACTTGTCACATCTTTGATTATGTCCAGTCTTTTATTTTCATACTTTTCAGGATTCATAAAAAATGTAATTCCTTCTTTTCCAGATGCCTTCATTCCCATTATGATTGGAGGATATTTTGGACTCTATGCATTTCAAATACTTGATTCACGTAAACTCTGCACGAATTACAACGCATACATATCTGAGCATATGAAATTACCACCTTGGTGGTAATATATTAACAGGAAAGATCATTCAAAAAAGATCATTCAATATATCTAAAAAATTTTAAATATTTTTCATCGATTTACAAAGAGATTTATTTTTAAGATATCAAAATTATTTCCTAACTAACAATGCATATACTCCCCCAGCACCATATGCAGCAGCAATCATTATTCTTGACAAAATTACAGCTACTGTCTGATTTGAAACAAATCTAGTATCAATCATGATAGCTATAGGAATTGCAAGCAAGGAGATCCCACCAACTATTATTTGCTCATAATTAGCTAGTCCGCTAAACTTTTTCATAAATACAAATGTTGATGCATTGCCCAAGCCAATTCCTAGTAATATCAAATATTGATACATAGATGGAAATGCGCCTATGGCGACAAATGGAGCGGCCCAACATAGACCATTAACTGCCTTTACCATACGGGGCCATTTCACACTGTTTTTCATCCTTCCACGAATTGAGGGAATTATTTTTTTGAATTTACCAAATATTACACCGAAGGTTATTGCAAAGATTCCAAACCAGATGATAGCATAATAAAACAGGGGATCTTTATTTTCAAATGCAATTTCACTAAGAATAGATGCAACACCTACAGATATTGCGACGCCGATAAAAAGAAGTCCAAATGCCCGTTTTACTTCTAAAGGAGATTGTTGCATAATGAGATGCCAAAATCATTCAGATATAATTTAAAGGCTTTACTCTCAGGTTCTACTCTCATCTTCAAGCCAATTTTATCATGAGTTTGTGTGCAGTGCAATGAACTCGGTAGACTTAAATAAAAAAATCTGGTTTATAGCATCATGCCTAAAAAGAAATCTCCAGATTTACAAGTAGACCTATTTGATGCAGAACCCGATTCTAACATGTACGAGTATAAAGCAAGACTTGACCATCTAAAGGACCAACTACTGAAATTCGGACTAACTGCAAACCAAGCAAAGGTGTACATATTTTTAGGCAAATACGGCCCCAAGTCAGCACCAGATGTATTTCGAACCTTAGGATTACCAAGAACTGAAACGTACTTTATTCTCAATACTTTACAAAATCAGGGAATCGTTACTGCTGAACTTACTTCTCCCCAAAAATTTTCCGCAATTCCAGTAGGAAAAGCCATACTCACACTAGTAAATACACAAAAAGAGAAACTCCATGACTTGGCAAGTCTTGAAGGTGAGCTTACTCAATTATGGGATGATATTCCTGCATTTGCAGTTGAAACCAGTGAAACAAAAACTGAAAAAATCCAAATGATCAGCGGAAGTGCTCCAATCAACAGCAAGATTAATGAAATGATAAAGAATGCACGAGAAAAAATATTGATCTTTGGAACAGAAAAGGATCTCTCACGATTTTACCATGTAGACATTCTTGAAGAATTATATGATAAAATCATTGATAAAAAAATAATCATTTCACCTTCACAAACATTGCCTCGCATTCTAGAGGAGTTTGATAAAAAAACAATAAAGATTATGCCCCAAAGTCAGGAGGACAACCAATGTTTCATCGTAAAAGATAATGATGAGATTCTATTTTTCTTGAGAAATTCCGTACATCCATCTCATACTGTTTTTGCATTATGGGCAGAATCAAAAGCTTTGATTAGCACTTTACAAAACCTGTTCGAGTATTCCTGGAATAATTCCGAAGTCTGCTATTAACCAAGGTCTCTCATAGCAAACGAGATTCTATTTTCATGAGACTTTACGAATACTTTAATAAAATTCAATGTTGCCTTATCGTATGAACTATTCAAAAAAATCTCTTGTTGGAATAATAATGGGTTCTAGCTCAGACAGTAAAGTAATGCATTCTGCTGCTACAGTATTAGATGAATTTGGAATAAAACATGAAGATCAGATTGTTTCTGCCCATAGAACACCAACCAGATTATCAGATTATGCAAAACATGCAGAAAG
>JANXYF010000213.1 GCA_025350175.1 Nitrosopumilales archaeon
CTCGAAAACACTCCCATGTTGCCATGCCATAATATCGTATGACTTTATTCTTTCTCTGTTTTTCATAAAACTCAAATACGTCTTTGAGGTTTTTCATAAACTCCTCCTTTGAAATATCTTGGAGTTGACCCTCTGCAGCGTTATGGATGTACATCAAGTCTATGCAATCAAGTCCCAAGTTTTTTAGGCTACGATTTAGCTGATCCTGCAAATATGGTATGGTCATACAGTGGTATCCTGAAGAAATATCGCCAGATTTTATCACGCCTGTTTTTACAAGTGTATTTTGTATGTTAATCCCAAACTCCTCATTTACATCTCCGTCATTTGTTATGTACCCATTTTTAGAACTGATAAAGATCTCATCTCTTTTCACATCTCCAGATTCTACAAGTTCAGCAATTGCTCTTCCAACTGATCTTTCTGCCTTTTGAGCCCTATAGTTAATTGCCGTATCTATTACATTAATTCCTGATTTGACAGACGTCTTGGTCGATTCTGTAACTAGTTTATCGGTAATATCATCTGGATTTCCAAGATATGTTCCAATTCCTACGGATGAAAGTGAAAGTCCTACAAAATTCTTAAAGTGATTTTTTGCCACATTTGATTGTCTTTTTGCAAAGTTTGTAGTACCATCTGATGTAGCATGGCCTGAAATCATATACTTGATAAAATTCTGGACGATTTAATTCTACTGAAGATTTTTCAAAAGAATGTCCAAAACAAACGAGACAACAAACAATACTCCAGTAATTCTTCCAAATGACACAAATCCCTGCATGATTGGGACAAGTCTTTCAATGTCTTGGTAGTGTTGCTTGAGGGCAACTCCAAATTTTATTGCCAAAGGCATGGTTGCTAGTGTAATAAGAGAAATTATTGGAAAAACTCCTAGAATAACTGATGTGATAATAATCCCGTAAATTATAACCGGGAAGATCCATATTGCAGATACTGCCTTTTCTTTTCCTAGTACAATAACTAGAGTTTTTCTTCCATGTTTTTTGTCTGCATCAAAGTCTGGAAATGAATTTACAAACAAGACAGTAGATGAAAGAACGCCTGAAACAACTCCTGCAAGGATTGGCTCTAGTGTTATGTGTGAGCTCTGGACAAAATACGTTCCAAGTACTATCATTGCACCCTTGATTGTAACAAAGACTTCGCCAAGTCCGGAATCCACAATTCTTGTTGAATAAAAATAGATTGAAACGATTGCAAATCCCAAAATTACTGCTATGGTTATTCCTCTTTCAAATACAAAAAATGCTCCAACTGCAGAGCCAATTATCAACATGGCAATTCCAGCTTTGTATACCTGGCTGGGTTTGAGTAATCCTTCTGGCAAAACTCCAGTTCCTCCACTGAATTTTGTTCTTTTGGTTTCAGTATCGATTTGTCTTTTATAGTCCCAATAATCATTTAGTAAATCTACACTTGCATGCAATGCTGCAACTCCTACAAATGTCAATACTGCAAAACCAATATCGATTGTCTTGTTTTGCCATCCGTTAATTGCAAGGCCTAGACAAACTGAGATTATTGATGCAAGAAGAAATTTTATTCGTACAACACGTAGCCACACTTTGAGCATTGACATTTCTGTTAGATCTTGAATTGTTTTGAATATATGTTTGGATGGAAGAATTATCTTAATTTTTCCAAATCCATACTTTCTATGGGTTTTCTACCGTTAAATCCTTCATCTTTTCCATGCCAGAATTTTATCTCTGTCTCTCCCTCTTTCCAACATAGCCAAATCTCTTCATTGAACATTAACGATGGAAAATCAAGTAATCCTTGTTCAATGCTTTTTATGGAAACCCCAGTGGCTTCTAACTCTTCAATTGATCTGTAAAAATTAGTTATTGCAGAATTGAGTTCTTGTTTTTTTATGATATAGTCCTTAAAAGTTGTCATGTATTTTGGATTGTTTTCCAAGTCTGACTGGATCTTGACAACTTCATTTTTCATATTTACAATATTTTGAAATTTCTTAATCACTGAAGGAAGCATCTCATTTGCTTGATTTAATGTAAAATGGGAGAACATTGTTTTTTTAATAATCTGGGCAGTTAAAAGTATTAGGTGTCTGACGTGTTTATGCTGATGATATTACTTCGGAGATAATTCTTGAAGCTAGATGGGATGTTCTATCTTTAATGTCGTAATTGGGGCATGTCTCCATTATGTCTAGTCCGCGAATTCCTTTTTTTACAATTGACTTGAGAAGAAAGGCTACTTCTGTATTTCTTAGGCCTAGTGGAACTGGAACAGAAACTCCTGGTGCATACGCCGGATCAATTGCATCCATGTCTAATGAAACATATGTATTTTTTCCAATTCTGTCAAGAATTGTTTCTTCAGTTTTCTGTATTCCGTTTCTAATTATATCAAATGGAGTGATTACTGGTACATCATATTTTTTTATATTGTCGATTTCTTCTCTTTCTGGAGTTCTGATTCCTACCATGATGCTTGTCTTTATGTCGATATATTCCAAAACATCTTGGAATACTGAACCATAGTAGCCATGTACCGAACTTACAAAATCTGGATGCGCGTCAAAGTATACTAGTGATAACGGACCATATTTTTTTGAAACTGATTTTATTATTTGGGTTGTTATGGAATGATCTCCTCCGATAGATATGGGAATTTTTGATTTAGAAACTATCTTGTCTATGGCGTATTCTATTTGACTGCGTTCTATGTTTCCATAATCGTAAACTTTCTTTGTAATTCCATCTAAGGGTAGCCCAAGAGAGATATCATCGCCATGCTTGTATGTGTCCCTTATGGATGAAATCTCTCTAATTTTATGTGGAGCTTCTGATGTTCCCTTTCTAAGTGCATGAGATTTTGATTCGTCAGGAATTCCAACAATTACAATATCTGATTCATCAATATTATCAGTATTTGCCCAGCAAATTTTCATCTTTTAATTGAGATATTGTAACTATTAAAAATTCGGTAATTGACGATCAACTAAATCTGAAATATTCTGGTAAACTCAACAAAATTAGCTTATTTTTAATAATTAAAGCTGATAAAAGACTATTATAAGGAATTTTCAAAGTGTGTTTGTATGAAGCAAAAATCTGGAGAAACTCTTGTGCGAAGAATATTCTTACCACATTTGTTGGAAATAACAGCAGGAATTCTAGTGGGAACTAGTTTAATTCTCATATCTCACAAATAAAGATCTACTTTTAACAAATCTTTATCATATAATTTCTGGTGTTATGGTTTTTTGTATGTTATATCTCCTGCCAACAGACGTTGGATTTTTCCTTTATTTGATAAAAGGAGTGCCCCTGTTTCATCAATTCCGATTGCTCTGCCCTTTAACAATCCTGTAGTTGTAGTTGCAGTGACATTCTTTCCTATAGTAGAAGATCTCTTGATCCAGTTTTTTCTAATTTCTCTAATTGAGTTTGATATGACTTTATTGTACATCTGTTCTAGTTCGTACAGAAATTGCTGTACCAACTCAGCAGGATCACCTTTTTGATTTTCTTTTACCAGTGTAGTAATTCCATAACGTCTTTGAGGATCCTTGGCAAGTCTTGATATCTTACTTGGGTTAATTCTAAAATTTATGCCTACTCCTATTACAAGATAATCTATCTTGTTTGATTCTATGGCAACATCAATTAGGATGCCGGCAACTTTTTTTCCTTTTACTGTTAAATCATTTGGCCACTTTAATTCTGGTTTTATTTTTAATGTCTTTTCTATTGCAATAGCTAGTGCTAGAGATGTAATCATGGGAAATAATGATGTTTGTGATAACTCAAAGTTTGGTCTGAGTAGTATTGATAGCCATATGCCACCTTTTGGTGAGACCCACTTTCGATTCAATCTCCCCCTTCCTTTGGTTTGTCTCTCTGCTATTACCACCGACCCATTCTCATGAGGTTTCTGGGATAGTTTTAGAGCAAAATTTTGGGTGGAATCTATTGTATCAAAATAATATATTTTTCTTCCAATTATATCAGTCTGAAGTCCATCTGAAATCTCCCATGGTAAAAGAAGTGTAGTGCCTAATTGCAATTTGTAACCTGTCTTTGGTTTTGACTCTATCTTGTATCCAAGTGACTGGAGCTTTTTCATATTTTTCCAAACTGCAGCTCTGCTAAGATTAAGTGATTTACTCAGTTTTTCTCCAGATAAAAATTCTGATTGGTGAGATTTCAATAAAGTAATTATTTTATCAAGTGCGGTTTCATCAAATGACGTATACATGTTATAATGATTTATTGTTCCAAGTTGATAAGTTGATGCTTATTCAATTAATAATTTTTTTATATTCTCTTCAAGAAAATCATTGGTTCCAAATGCAACATCTCGCAGTATTCCCTTCTTGTCTATTAGAATGGTTGATGGAGTCCCACGCAATGTAAATTCTTCAAAAGTCTGTGCAGCATATTCTTTGCTTTTGAGATACTGCTTTACTCTTTCCATGATTTCAGATTTTTGATTCTCACTATATGATTCAAATCCTGGAACATTGGCCTGAATTACTTCATCTATCTTTGTCTTGCTCATTGGTTCATCATCTTTTTTTAGCAAATCCATGCCAACAGGGAATGGAATCTTGTAAGGAAGTTTGTTTCCATCAACAAGTTGACCGTATTGACCAAGTGCCTTTAGAGTCTCACCTATCACTTCACCCTTTGTAAGTAATAATTCTAAATTCTCAATTGTATTTTTATCAAAATCCTCAAACGCTGTAGCTATTCCAAGTACAGTGACTCCTTCTTTTCTATATTTTTGGTAAATCTCTATTGCTTGAGGAATTCCGTATAGAAAACAACCAGGGCAATTTACTTGGAATACTTCGACTAGCACAACATTGTCCTTTTCTTTATCTATGTTGGTTGGTAACCCTTGTACCCATTTTGATACACCAAGATTTGGCGCCTTTGAGCCTATCTTTGCTACCATTTTGATTCGTACTTGAAAATATTCTGTATCTATTTGTTTGTTATGGGCAAAGTCTTGAAAGCCAAATTATAATGTAAAGGCAAAAAGATCATAGAGTGGGAATTTTTTTATAGATCATATTAATACCCAATGTCATGCGACCTAAATTACTCGTGCTATTGTTCGTAACCGGAGTTTTGGCATCGTCTTTTGCTGCTTCAGTATTACCTGCAGCAAATGCATTGACTGCAAGAACTGATTTTTCTAATAGACATTTTAGTGCGTCTTATGGTAATAGTCCAGTATGTGGTGATCATAAATGTGCACCTGGCGAAAAAACCCAGTGGTTAAATAAAATCGCTCAATTACAACGGGTGGGTACTGGAAAAATTGGAAACGGTTCTACGTATAAAGACGTCTTGAATCACATCCAGTCAACATCTAATACAATGCACGGAACTGGAAAGATGACTGAAAAAATGTCCGTGGGTGCAAATATGACTGGCTCTGGTAACATGACAAAAGGTACCAAGTAGTTACTACAAACTCCTCTAATCATTTTCTGCGCATGCATAATTCATAATTCTTTTATAACCCCCCTCAGGAATCATGATCGATGTCTAACAAGATAGTATTACTATTTACAACATCTGTAATTTTGGCATCATTTGCTGTAATGGCAATTCCGATGGCTAGTGCACTAATTACCAATCCTGTAGATAATAGTCATGTCACTGCAAGATTTGAAGGTGACTTGAAAGTATGTGGTAATCACTTGTGTGCTCATGGCGAGAAAACTTTTTGGGACAAAGCAGTATGGGGCGCCCAGAATGTGAGCCAAGGTAAAATCGCCAGTACAAAACAGCATGGCGAAGATGTAATGCATAAAATGGCAGGTTCAACCGCTGGACCAACAACTGCCCATGGATCAGAAAAACCTACAGTGCATTCAACAATGCCTGTGATTGGTGCACCAAGTGCCAACATGACAGGTAACGTTCCTAATAACAAGTAATTACTAGGACACAACTAATTTTGTACAATTCATAATTCTTTTATATGCCCTTTAGACCACAAGAACTAATGTCTAATAAAATAGCATTACTAATGTTTACAGCAACTGTTCTTTTGACATCCACAACAATAATGGTTGTTCCACAAGCTAGTGCTTTGACTCCTAGTACTGTTCCGAGTTACTACTATATTTCTACAGCAAGCTATGGTAATAGTATAGTCTGTGGTGATCACAAATGTGCACCTGGTGAGCACACCAAGTGGGTTAATGCTGTATGGCAATCCCAAAAAGTAGGTTATGGCAAAGTTGGAAATGCACCACATGGTGAAGATGTCATGTCTCAATTGGCAGTAACAACTCCTGCACCAACCACAATGCACGGAAACACCAAGTAACAAAATAGACTCCAATTAATTTCAAATTAACGGAGATCAAAAATTGTTTTTTAATTTTTTAATATCTAGACAGTATTTTTAGAAATTAACATCAAAGCCACCCATGTCTCCTGGACCGCCATCTCCAAAACCACTTCCTCCACTCATGTCTTGACCTGTGTCGTGGCCTCCATCATGGCCCATATCCTGGCTGCCCGTGTCATTACCTCCGCCCATGTATTGATCTGGTATGAAACTTGTCATGGCGAGTCCCATGAAACCCATCATTGTAGAGAACATCATCATATCCATTATGCCTAAAAACATCATTGATGGGAGAATTGAACGATTTTCATCCATATGTTGTTGAAGCTTTTGCTTATCACCTGTTTTCCATATCTCCACCATTTGATTCCAATTTTGTTGCAACTCAAACTCTCTTTCTTCTAATTCCTTGTTGCCCTTCTCTGTAAGCACTAGCTCTTTTTTGAGACCAAATAGGCCTTTTTTTTCAATGACTGTGATGAAGCCTTTACTTTCAAGGCGTTCAAGAAGATTTTGTACCTCTTGTGAATCTAGCTTTGTCTTTTTTGAAATTTTATCAAACTTTTTTGCGCCTTGATTAATCGCGCTTAAAATCATAACATCATTTGGTTCTTGTTCCACGATGAAATAATTACAATTGCCCTATAAATCGGTTATTCCACAAGATATTAAGCCACATAATGTTATTTGCAAAATATGGAACATGACTCTCATACAGATGAAGAGATAAAGAAAATTTACTTGCTAAAAAATATTGCAGTAGTAGGAATGTCAAAAAATCCCGATAAAGCGGCGCACTATGTACCAAAATATCTTTACGAAAAAGGATACAATATAATTCCGGTAAATCCAACTGCCACAGAAATTTTGGGAAAAAAATGCTATTCTAGTCTACTTGATATTTCTGATGAGGTTGATATTGTGGATATATTCCGACCATCTGACCAAGTATTGCAAGTTATTGAAGAGTCTATTAAAATAAAACCCAAAGTGGTATGGTTACAGGAGGGAATACACAATCCAGAGGCGGAGGGACTTGCACAAAAATCTGGAATTGACGTTGTTTTTAATAGGTGCATGCTTGCAGAACATCAAAGGCTGTTCTAGATATGACTGAGGATTTTTCAACGTTTCACCAATCTCTTTTGGAACTGGTAAAATCATTTGAAAAGAAAAATGTTCTAGTGAAATTAAATTCTGATCCTGATTCTAATATAATCAGAATATATGGTGAACGATCTAACGGATTGGCTTTGGCAAAAACAGGTCTTGAAGAAATTGAAGAACTTGCACTTACAACGGCTGAGCATCACCCTTACTGGAGTCTTTTATACAATGGCTCACAAATCTTAAAGATTGTACTGGATAAATGGAATGATAAACTTACAGAAGATGAAATAAAAGAAATTTTGTGGTACATTGAAGAAATAAAGAATTCATCTAGTAATGTTACCCCACATAGTCATAGTGAATAATCTACGGCAGAGATAAATAGCAAGTAACATCAGATGAAAACATGCCAATAAAGATTGGCCTTTTAGGTAAGACAAATACTGGTAAAACTACTTTTTTTAATGCTGCCACGTTGGCAGGCGGTGAAGTCTCAACTTATCCCTTTACAACAAAAAAACCTGAAAAAGCGTTAGGAAATGCAATTACCCCGTGTGTTCACACCGAATTTAATGTCAAAGATAATCCTCAAAATTCAAAATGTGTTGATGGTTGGAGGTTTATTCCAATTGAACTAATTGATCTTCCTGGATTGATAAAAGATGCGTGGGCAGGGAAAGGATTAGGAAACCAATTTCTTTCAATAGCTACTCAGTCTGATGCAATCTTGCATGTTGTAGATGTATCTGGAAGTGTAGATGCAGCAGGAAGAATCGCCGAAGTAGGAAGTGGTGATCCAATAGCTGATGTTTCTGACATTGAAGAGGAACTTATCATGTGGTATCTAAAACTCTTGGAAGGAAATCGAGACAAAATATCCAAACTTATCCAGTCTGAGACTGACCCTGTTGTGGCAATTACCGATGTATTTCGAGGAATAGGTGTAAAAGAAAGCCATGTCAAAGAGGCACTAAAAACTACAGGACTTGAAGACAAGCACTTTGAAAATTTCGATATGTATGACAGTAAAAAATTTGCGGCCTACCTAAGAAAGATTTCAAAACCTACTTTGATAGTTGCAAACAAGATTGATGTTCCAGGTGCTGAAAAAAACTTTGATAGGCTTAGAGAAAAATACATTGATAGTATTATAATTCCTGCCAGTACCGATAGTGAACTATCCCTAAGAAGAGCAGAACAAAAAGGGCTAATAAAATACGTTCCAGGTTCAGAACAATTTGAAATTCTTCAAAAAGATAAACTAAATAAAAAACAACTAGAGGCGCTTGATTTTATCACCCAGGGAATACTGGGGGAATATATGAGAACAGGTGTCCAGTTTGCAATCAATGTTACGGTATTCAAGTTGTTAAAAATGAATTCTATATATCCAGTAGCAAATTCTGAGAATTTGTCTGATAAAAAAGGTCGTATTCTCCCTGATTTACTTTTACTCAAAGATGGAGCAACTGTAGAAGATTTGGCAAAAGAGATACACACGGATCTGACAAAGGGATTGCTTTATGCCAAAGATGTAAGATATGGAGTAAGATTGCCAGTTAACTATCAATTAAGAGATAGAGATGTTGTGTCACTAGTTAGTGCAAAAACTAAGAAGTCTTAATTTTCTATACCTATTTTTTCCTGTTTCATCCAAAGTGTTTTGTTTTTGTGATCTATTAGGATGATATTCATATCTGATATCTGTTTTCGTATGTCGTCTGCCTCTTGGAATTTTTTCTGATTGCGCAACATGTTTCGTTGTTCTATTAAATTCGAAATTTTATTTTTCTCATTTTCAGTGACTTCAATTACATTTAGAGCTAGAATTGATAACATCTCATGAAACGTTGGTAAAATGATATTTGATATTGAACGAGTAAGTTTCTCTGACGATGCTAATTGATTTGTACTCTTGACTAGTTTAAAAAAGGCAGAAAGTGCAAGTGGCGTGTTAAAGTCAGAATCAAGTGCATTGTCAAATTCCATCTTTGATTCTCTTACAATTTCTTTAATTTTTTCCAATTCTTCGGATTCTGAAACAGAATTGTCTGCTAGAACAAGTTCAAAATAACAATTTTCTACTTGGCGCCATTTTGTTATGGTCTCCTTCAAAAGATCTTCAGAATAATCAATTGGCTTTGAATAGTGTCCTGCGAGGCAAAACAATCTAACTATGTTAGGGCCCCATTTGTTGAGTACAAAATCAATTGACTTTGTATTTCCCAACGATTTTGACATCTTCTCACCATTTATGGTAACCATTCCTACATGCATCCAAATCTTGGCAAAATTTATTCCGGAAAAAGACTCTGACTGTGCTATCTCATTTTCATGATGTGGAAATATAAGATCTCGTCCACCCCCATGAATCTCAAAATTACTTCCAAGATATTTTAGACTCATTGCCGAGCACTCGATATGCCAACCTGGTCTTCCTTTGCCCCATGGACTATCCCATGTGGGACTGTCATCAGCAAACTTCCACAATGCAAAATCAACTGGATCATTTTTTGTTTCATCGACTTCGACTCTAGCACCTGCGATCAACTCTTCTATTTTTTTCTTGGAGAGTTTTCCATATTCCTTGAATTTTAAAACTGAAAAGTATACTCCATTTTTTGATATGTATGCAAATCCTTTGTCGATTAATCCTTGTATGAGATTAATCATGTCAGTAATGTGTTCTGTGGCCTTGGGGTAAGAATCAGCTCGTTTTACGTTGAGTTTGTCAAAATCATTAAAATAATTTGTAATGTATCTGGTGGATATTTTCTCTGCAGAAACATTTTCTTTATTGGCGCGATTGATTATCTTATCATCCACATCGGTAAAATTTTGAACAAGATTTACTTTGATTCCTTTTGATTCTAGATATCTTCGAAGTGTATCAAATACTATAATTGTTCGTGCATGACCTATATGACTTTCATCGTATACTGTTACCCCGCACAGGTAGATTCTCACCGAATCAGATGTGTCAACATTTTTTTCTGTTACTGATAATGTATCAAGAATTCTCAATTTTTATCCTCATAAGATGCATGCTGTAGCTAGTGTTCTTTTATGTTCGCTTTTTTTGTGCATTCTGTAAACCTTGTCTACTTCTGAAATTGTTATCTCTGTTATCTTTGATGTCTCATCAAGTGAAAGATTTTTGTCAATCATGCAATGTAATATGGAATCTATTTCCTCGTATGTTAGGCCCAATTCTGTCTCAGCAATATGCCCCTCCCATAAATGCGGGCCGCTTGGTTTAGAAATTATGTTTGATGATATTCCGAGATTTTTTCCTAGTTCTCGTATTTGGGTTTTGTATAATGAAACTATTGGTAATAGATCAGATGCTCCATCCCCGAATTTTGTAAAGTATCCTATCAAAAATTCACTTCTATCAGAAGAGCTAAGCACTAGACAATTTCTTGCATTTGCATAATAGTATAGCATGTTGGCTCTAATTCTTGCTCCTAGATTTGCAAATGCTAGTGGACTTTGTTCCAAGTATTTGGAATATTCTTTGTGGATAAATCCAATGTCGATTAGTTTGTACTCTATTGAATGACTATCTACTATCTTTATTGCATCTTCTGTTTCACTCTTTGGGGTGATCTTTGAATTTGGCATTATGAGTGCAAGTGATTTTTCTTTTATGAATTTGGCACATAAAGTGGCAGTTACGGCAGAATCTATTCCACCGCTTAATCCAAAAACAACTCCGTTAGATCTTCGTGTTTCTATCTCGTTTTTTAAAAAACTTCCAATTTTATCTTGAATCAAATCATAGTCTTTCTTGACCAACTCTTCTATGATCTGGCGATTCAATATTTTTTAAAATAGTGCTAAAGAATTAAACTTATCAGACGTCTAGGTAAATTCCATCTTTTTTTACTTCAACATTATATGTCTGCAATTTTACTCCTTTTATGTAATCTAGCAATTCCCCTGTTTTGATGTTGTAATGCCAGAAATGAAGTGGGCATTCTACTATGTCGCCATCTAGTTTACCTGGTGCTAGAGATCCATCTTGATGAGCGCACACTGAATCTAGCGCATGAAACCCATTTTGATTGAATATGGCTATTCTTTTACCATCTACTACAAACTCTCGTCCCTTTCCTGGGGCGACTGCATCTTTCTCTGCTACTTTCTTCCATGCCATGTTTTGTAAAACTAAATCAATCCAATATTTAGATTGTTATTTTTGATACTGTTTTATACCCCTTAAAATCGTGAACTATTATGAGTCAAGTAAAAGATCCTAGCCTTTCAGAAAAAGGAAAACTCTCATATGAATGGGCAAGAGATCACATGCAAATTCTTACTAATACTGTTTCACGATTAAAGAAATCTCAACCATTGAAGGGATTACGTATAGGAATATGCTTGCACATTACAAAAGAAACATCTGTCTTGATTATGGGCGCAAAAGAGTTGGGCGCAGACGTAAGCGCATGTGCGGCCAATCCTCTTTCAACGCAAGATGACATTGCCGCATTTTTAGCCGAAAATGGAATTCATATTTATGCATGGACTGGCCAGACCACTGAAGAATATGACTGGTGTATAGAACAGATGCTAAGTCATAAACCGCAAATTATCACTGACGATGGCTCTGACAGTCATAGCAAAATACACGGAAACAAAAAGTTTGCATCAATGAAAGTCTTGGGAGGAACCGAAGAGACAACAACTGGTGTCATACGATTAAAGGCACTTGCAAAAGAAAAGAAACTAAAGTATCCTGTAATTGCAGTTAACGACGCATATACAAAACACATGTTTGATAATAGATATGGAACTGGACAGAGTACAATTGATGGTTATCTCAGATCAATGAATTTGTTATTTGCAGGAAAACGTGTAATTGTTGCAGGA